>NZ_JARVSY010000034.1:0-202086 GCF_030208925.1 Rhodococcus sp. MEB032 | reverse complement strand
ACGACAAATCGTCCACCGCTTTCGTCGGTCCGTAAACCTTGGTCAATCCCCTCAGCTCGATCATGAGGACCAGTCAACCACGAAAACCGAACTGTCGGAACTTTCAGACGCCAACGGAGAAAGGCGTTGCGTCCGTTCGCTGTCGAGGCTAGTATCGAATGTATGTTCGACACTACCGGGGGGTGAAAGTGACGACGCAAGTATCTGGACAGGCGATATCCAAACAGGCGATATCCGAAGAGACCATCGGACAATTCCGGGCATCACTCGCCAGCATGGATCGATCCATCGACAACGCAGCACGCGTGGATCTTCTGCGCGCATTGGAAGAGTTGAAGGCCAGTTGCGCTGGTGCCCAGGCATTGCTGGCTGCCGATCTCGACGCGTTCACCCGCAACGACCGCGGCGAACGGGGAGTGCCGCGCGCATACCAAGGCCGTGGAATCAACGCGCAGATTGCCCTCGCACGGCGAGAGTCGGCTTGGTTCGGAACTCAGCATCTGAACCTGGCCCGCGCACTGAACGACGAGATGCCTCACACACTTCGACTACTCGTCGACGGCTCCATCAGTGAGCATCAAGCGACGATCCTCATGCGCGAGACTTCATGTCTCACCGCCCAGGATCGCGCTACATTGGATCGCGAGTTCTGCTGCGACGCTGCAATCTTGGACGGATGCGGCAACCATCAACTGACACAAAGAATCCGCGCACGCACTGCCGAAATAGACTCCGATAGTATTGCCAGACGAGCACGCAAAGCCGTGGGAGACAGACGAGTGACGTCACGGCCTGCGCCCGACACGATGTGCTGGCTCAATGTGTTCCTTCCCGTGGCCGAAGGTATCGCCGTGCACGCCACGCTCAGGCGCGACGCAGATTCCGTACTTGCCGGCGGGGACAAGCGCACCCGAGCGCAAATCATGGCTGATCTCCTGGTCGAGCGAGTTACCGGAATCGGCCGCGCCACACCGACACCCGTCACCGTGAATCTGGTTGTCTCCGACCAGTCATTGTTGGGCGAAAATTCCGACCCGGCGTACGTCCACGGGTACGGACCTGTACCAGCCGCTATTGCACGCGAATGGATCACCAAGGCCAGCGAAGACTCCGAAACGGTGGCAACGCTCCGAAAGCTCTACGCACGCCCCGATACGGGCGCGCTGACCGCAATGGAATCCACGGCGAGAACCTTCCCGAAGGGGTTGGCGCGATTGATCGAACTCCGTGATCGAAGCTGCCGTACTCCGTGGTGCGACGCGCCGGTTCGCCACCGCGACCACATTCGCGATCACTCGAGGGGTGGCCTCACCAGCGCAGCCAACGGTGCCGGGTTGTGTGCGGCATGCAATTACGCGAAACAGGGCTCGGACTGGACTGCCGAACCTGTACCAGGTAACCGGCACACCTTCACCACAACGACACCTACCGGGCACCGGTATTCGTCTGAGGCTCCGCCACTTCCGGCACCCTGGACCAGTCCGGATGCGGCCTAAGTTCCTCGGTGAGCCAATGCGTTCACGAACACCTCGGAAATCTCCGAGGGGTCACGAGCGATGTACGTCGAACCGCCCGTCACGCGGGAGATATCGGCGAGCGCCGCCGCATCTGCGTCATCGGTGATGCCGATGGTGACGATGATGACCGGACGCGCCGGATCCTGCTCGCGTGCAAGAACATCGAGCAACTGTTCACGGCTGATGCTGTCAGGATCTTCGTTTGCGCCGTCGGTCAAGATGATGACACTGTTGACTGCTCGCGGATCGTACGATTCCTGAACCTTACGGAATGCGGCCAGCGTCGTGTCGTACAAACCTGTGGCGCCACGTTTGAGTTCGGTGAGCCGGTTCGCCTGATCTGCCATCAACTTTCGTTGAGTCACACCGTCGACGATCGTGTCGTAGCGCCTGATCGGCACTAATTCCTGGAAGTCCTGGGTTCCGTTCATACCTTGGGAAAACGCCCAGAGACCGGCAGCGACGCTGTCTGGGAAGACCTGATTGCCGGCCAGAGCAGCAGCAGTGGTCAACTGCATGCGCGTCTTGCCGCCTGCCGCCGGGTAGTCCATCGACGCAGACACGTCGATCGCAACGAGTGTCCGGATCGGCTTGGCCATCAGAGCCCAAGCGCCCAGTGTCTGATCGGCCACCGACTGTTCGGACACGGTCAGTGCCGTGACGTCACCGACTCCACCTTCGACGGCTCCACCGCCGGAAGTACGGAACCCGCTGCGCGTCAGCACTTCCTGAGCAGATTCACTGTGCAACAGCTCGGCGATGGCGTCACTCTTCTTGGCTGCGGCGTAGTGCCGGTCCGGTGCCGAAGCACTGACCACCAGGGGGTAATCCATGATCATGGTTCCCGTCGCCGGTACTGTCGCGGAAATCTTCGACTCGGCCTTCGTGAACTCGACGACCTGTTGCTCGGTCGAAACACCGAC
This sequence comes from Rhodococcus sp. MEB032, assembly GCF_030208925.1. NCBI lineage: Bacteria > Bacillati > Actinomycetota > Actinomycetes > Mycobacteriales > Nocardiaceae > Rhodococcus > Rhodococcus sp. MEB032. Next base: position 199,646 of record NZ_JARVSY010000034.1, on the reverse strand, counting down.
CTTTCCGGAGCTGACCAATTCGGTGAGCATCTTCTGTCCTACCGGCTGATCTTCGGTACGAACACTCTCCGCTTGCGCATGGGGTACGAGTGCCGCTCGAACGGATTCGGAGGTGGCCCCGGTCTCCGCGAGAGCTCCGAGAATGGGCGCCGACGCAACCCCTGTGAACAACGGATTGCCCAACGCCAGGTCGGGAACCTGAAGCGCCGTGAGCCAACTGGCAAACTGTTCGCCACCGCCGGAGGCGAGAACGACAGGCGAGGTGGCGATCGAACCTCCCGCGGCAGCAACCGGCCCCTTGGCCGTCAATGCAGCTTTGCCGACCCACGCTGTCGAATCCGGTATCCACATGTCCGGAGCGTCCACGCCCTTACCTAAAGTTCCCGCAACGTCCCCGGGCAGCGCAGAGGTGACCGTGATCCGTGAACAGCCTGTCTGCTCCGGCGACGATTCTGCGAGGATCTCCGTGACTGCCGGCGCGATCGCAGGATCCGCTGCCAGCGAGTACTCGTCGACGCTCTCGCAGGAATCGGACTGTGTTGCCTTGAAGACCACCACCCCGGTGGCGACTACCGCGACGGCAACCAACCCACCCACTGCGTAGAACCCGATCGACCGACCGCTGTCAGGACTCGAATGCCGTCCGCCCGCCATGAAATCTGCCCTTCCGAGGCCACTCGCACTCAGGCATACCGACGGTATGCGCGCGACTGGAACTGTCCCTACCGGGCGGTAGTGTAGCCAAGAACACAGAAATTCCAACTAGCGCTGAATCGTCGGAGAACCGGCGAGCCCACATTCCGGGACAGACCGGCCGAATTCACGAACCTTCAAGCGTCGCAGCGACTTTTCAGCAAACTGACTTGCCTAGAGCAGCTCACGCTTCTGAACCTTGCCCATCGCGTTACGTGGCAGAGTCTCGGCAAATCGAACCTCACGGGGACGCTTGTGCGCCGACAACTCCGCCCCGACCAACTCGACCAATTCGGCTTCGGTGACCTCGGGAGTCCCGGGCTTACGGACTACGACGGCGATGATCCGCTGCCCCAGATCGGCGTCGGGGACACCGATCACCGCAACTTCGGACACCGAAGGGTGCCCGAGGATGGCGGTCTCGATCTCGCCGGCGCCGACTCTGAATCCACCGGATTTGATCAAGTCGATGGATTCGCGGCCGACGATTCGGTGGAACCCACCCTCGTCGATGACGGCGACGTCACCGGTCTTGAAGTAGCCGTCCTCCGTCCAGGACTCGGCGGTTGCGTCCGGACGGTTCAAGTAGCCGTCGAAAAGCATCGGCCCACGTACCTGTAGGCCGCCGATACTCTCGCCGTCGTGCGGCACATCGTTGCCCTTCTCGTCACGAAGACGAGTCTCGACTCCGCGCAGCGGCACGCCGACCCACCCCGGGCGTCGCTCGCCGTCGAAACGCGTGCTCAGGGTCAGCATCGTCTCACTCATGCCGTAACGCTCGATGGGCGTCAATCCTGTTCGCTCCCGCAGCTTTTCGAAGACCGGCACGGGAAGCGGCGCACTACCGGAGACCAGAAGTCGGGCACCGGACAACGCGCGGGCAGCTTCTTCGTCTTCGGCGATACGCGACCAGACGGTGGGGACACCGAAGTAGAGGGAGCCTTTGGCCCTTGCGTAGTTTTCCGGCGTCGGCTTGACGGTGTGGATCACCCGGCTGCCGATCCGGAGGGGGCCGAGGATTCCGAGAATCAGTCCGTGCACGTGGAAGAGCGGAAGCCCGTGTACGAGGGTGTCTCGCCACGTCCAGTCCCAGGCCTCGGCGAGCGCGTCGAGCCCGGCTGCGATAGCCGAGCGACTGAGCAGAACGCCCTTCGGTGGGCCGGTAGTTCCGGACGTGTACAGGACGAATGCTGTGGACTGCGGTGCCGGTTCGGGATAGCTGTGCCACGAGCGAGCGTGCAATCGGACGGGAACCACGGGCAGGCCTTCGCAGTGGTCGTCCGTTTCGCCGAGCCACGCCTGGGCACCGGAGTCACGCAGAATGTGCTCTCGCTCAGCCTTCCCCGAGTCCGGCGGGACCGGCACAACGGTGACGCCGGCAATCAACGCCCCGACGACGGCGAGAATCGTTTTTGCTGTGGGAGTTGCCAATACGGCAACCCGATCGGCCTGCGCCGCTCGCTCCGCGACCGAGGTCGCGGCACCGAGAATGGCACTCCGCGAGAGAACCGTGTCACCGATCGTCACGGCGTCGTCGAGGTCGTCACCGCGGGCAACAGCAAGGGGGTTCAAGGATCTCAGCAGCACCACGACAGCATCTCACAGCGCGGATGGTCGCAAACTTTCTCCTGCCCGACGCGCGTCCATCGAGTGCGGAGGGAACAGCGTCACCAGCGCAGCCCCCAAGAGCGCCCCGGAAAGCACCGCGAATCCGTGTGCGTCGTCGACCGTCACCAATGTTGCGCCGCCGACGACAATCACGACCGTCAGAACAATCTCAGGCATTCGCGGGCGCACCAGAACGCCGATCCCCGCGGCCGCCGCTGCCAGAGCAAGCGTGGCACCGGAGTTGCCTGCGCCGGTCGACGGGAAGACTGCGGTGGTGAGCAAACCGAACAACAGTTGACCGAGCAGGAAGAGAGCCCAGCCACGTGCGGCGCCCCAGAGCCGAAACGCAAGCGGTGCAACCACGGCCAGCGTCGCGAGATTGGTGACAGTTCCTGCGGCCCCTCCGTCCTGAACGAGCACGGAGGTCAGAATGCGCCACCATTGCCCGTCACGAATCAACGCAGGATCACGACGAAACATCTCGAGCAGTCCCGGCATCGCCGCCTGCAAGATGGAAGGCACTGCAACCATCAGCCAGAGGAGAGCTGCCGAGAGTGGGAATTCTCCGAAAACTCGACGACTTTTCAACCACACGAGCATCAGTGCAACCGAGGCAGCAACGACAGCAAAAATCAGTACCGCGTCCAAGCCGCCGGTCCCTGAGGTGGTCACAGCGCGACCTTACATCGGACCGATACCGACATCAGGGAACCTGACACCTGGGAAAGCACACGATTCAGGCGGAGAGGCGCTTTGCTGCCGCGGCGATTCGTTCGTCTGTTGCAGTGAGCGCGATCCGCACGTGCTTGCTCCCGCTCGGTCCGTAGAACTCACCGGGGGCAACGAGGATCCCACGATCGGCGAACCAACTGACCGTCGCTCGACATTCCTCGCCGCGCGTCGCCCAGAGGTACAGACCTGCCTCGGAATTGTCGACGGTGAATCCGGCGCCTCGAACAGCTTCGATCAACACACTACGACGCTCGCGGTACCGCTCGCGCTGGATGTTCTCGTGTTGGTCGTCGCCCAAGGCTGCGGTCATCGCCGCCTGGATCGGTAGCGGCAGGATCATGCCCGCGTGCTTGCGCACCTCGAGCAGTTCCGACACCAGAGCCGGATCACCGGTGACGAACCCGGCGCGATAGCTCGCAAGATTGGACGTCTTCGAAAGTGAGTGGACCGCAAGCAAACCGGTCAGATCACCGTCGTTGACACGAGGATCGAGAATGGAAAGCGCATCCGCTTCCCACGTCAATCCGAGGTAGCACTCGTCGGAGACGACGATGGCGCCGCGCTCGCGCGCCCAGGCCACGACCTTCTGCAAGTGCTCGAGGCCGAGCACCTTGCCGGTGGGATTCGAGGGCGAGTTCACGAAGATCATCGCCGCCGACTCGGGACCGAGCTTGTTCAAGCCGTCGGCGCGCAGGACGCGAGCACCTGCCAGTTTCGCTGCGACCTCGTACGTCGGGTACGCCAACTCCGGAATGACCACCAGATCGTCGGCTCCGAGACCGAGCAATTTCGGCAGCCACGCGATCATTTCCTTGGTACCGATGGCCGGCAGCACCGCTGCCGGATCGACGTCGGGAATGTTGTAGCGGCGATCCAGTGACTCCGCCACGGCCTCGCGAAGCGCGAGCGTGCCATGAGTCGTCGGGTATCCGGGCACCTCGGCAACAGAGGCCAGAGCCTCCTGAATCACCGGGTCCACCGGATCCACCGGCGTCCCCACGGACAGGTTCACGATGCCGTCGGGATGAGAGTGCGCCTTCGCCGTGACATCGGCGAGCGAATCCCACGGAAAATCAGGAAGCCCAGCGGCCACCGGAGTACGAGACAAGATCTCTATTCCTCACCCATGGGAGGCAGCGCTTTGATAAACGGCGTGTCGTAGTCGACCTTGCCGAGCTTGGCCGCTCCACCCGGCGAGCCGAGATCGTCGAAGAAATCGACGTTGGTGCTGATGTACGCGTTCCACTGGTCCGGGACGTCGTCTTCGTAGAAGATGGCTTCGACGGGACAGACAGGCTCACACGCGCCGCAGTCGACACACTCGTCGGGGTGGATGTAAAGCATGCGTCCACCCTCGTAGATGCAGTCGACAGGGCATTCTTCGATGCACGCCTTGTCCATCACATCTACACACGGTTCAGCAATCGTGTAGGTCACTGCCGATCTCCCTGCCTTCCTGTCGTGCATCGCCGCCGCAACACGCAGTTGCAAGGGGCCGAAAATCCGATACGACTCTCACGTACCGCGGGAACAGCCTATTATCCCCCTGCCGACCGACTCTGAGCAGGCGGGGGTAACACATTTCAGCCTACTGCGGTGAAGTTCCTCGACCGAATCGCGATCCACTTCTCCCCCAGAGCGGCCGCGCGTACCAGTGCGCCCCGCTCACCGAGGTAATCCGCCACGACGCCGACCACCGGAATCTTGCCGATGATCTCGTACGGTTTTGTCCGAGACGGCCGCTTGTGCAACTCGTCCGTGATGGCACGAAAAGTCTTGGACGTGCGCCACAACGTTCCGATGAGCGCGAACGGGCGCCAGGTCTCGTCGGCGCCGCCGGCTGATTTCTCGGCGAAGTCTTCTCCGGTGAGAAGCTCTCGAGACTTCGTCTCACGCCGGCACAGCACCGACGCCAGGAGGTCCACCTGCTGATCCCGTTCGGTCACTCCGTGTTCACGGGCAACCGCAACGAGCACAACGGCCTGATTCGCGAAGGCCAGCAGGTCCTGGATCGGCAACCGATTGAGGAGGACGCCGAAGATGCCGGGAAACGCGACGGCGACGGTGTTGAGTGCACCCAACCGGGTCGTCCACCACTTCGAGCGCTGCTCGTCGGTCATCACCGACCACGCCGCCGTCCCGGGGAACTTGACGACGTCGAGGACCCAAGCGGCCGCGTCCAACACCATCGCAGCAGCGTTTCGCTCGGGATCGGTCGGCTCGAACGTCCGACGCTTGATACCGAGCGGATCGCTGTAGGCGAGGTCGAGAACCGGGTTGATCCCCCACACCGCTCGATCGAGAACCTCGACGACCTTGCGGTCCCCCAGTACGTCAGCCATCAGGCAATCGCTCCTTCGCGTCGTGCATGTGTGGTGGTTCGTTCGCGTGCCGGGCGTCCGATTCCCTCGGCGATGGCGCGCAGTTCTGCCACGGTCTTCTCGGAACCGTGTTCCGAGCCGGCCATCCGCGAGATCGTCTCTTCCATCAGCGTTCCGCCGAGGTCGTTGGCGCCGCCGTTGAGCATCATCTGCGTTCCGGTGATGCCAAGTTTGACCCAGCTGGTCTGGATATTGGGTATGCGGCCGTGCAGCATGATGCGTGCCAACGCGTGCGCAGCGCGGTTGTCCCGATTGGTCGGCCCTGGCCGGGAAGCGCCCGCCAGGTACAGGGGCGCGCTCTGGTGAACGAACGGCAGCAGCACGAACTCCGTGAATCCGCCTGTACGGTCCTGGATTCCGCGAAGAACGTTCAGGTGCCCGACCCAATGGTGCGGCTGATCGACATGCCCGTACATCATCGTCGAACTCGACCGCAGCCCCACCTCGTGCGCCGTGGTGACCACTTCGATCCATTCCGCCGTCGGCAGTTTGCCCTTGGTGAGGATCCAGCGCACCTCGTCGTCGAGGATCTCCGCTGCCGTACCGGGAATGGTGTCCAGGCCCGCCTCACGAAGGGCCGTCAGCCAATCCCTGATGCTCTCACCACTGCGCGATGCACCGTTCACGATCTCCATCGGAGAGAACGCGTGGACGTGCATCGACGGCACGCGCTTCTTGACGGCCCGGACCAGGTCGGCGTAACCGGTGACGGGAAGTTCCGGATCGATACCGCCCTGCATGCACACCTCGGTTGCGCCGGCGACGTGCGCTTCCCACGCACGGTCGGCGACCTGCTCTGCCGACAGCGTGAACGCGTCGGCGTCACCCTTGCGCTGCGCGAACGCACAGAATCGGCAGCCCGTGTAGCAGATGTTGGTGAAGTTGATGTTCCGGTTCACCACGTAGGTGACGTCCTCGCCGACGGCATCCTTGCGCAGCGCATCCGCCAGTGCCACAACGGCTTCCAGGCCCGGGCCCTCCGCCGTGGCAAGGGCCAGGTACTCGTCGTCGGAACATCCGGCCGGGTCGCGTTCGGCACTGCGGAGCGCAGCCAGCAGATCGGTGTCGACGCGAATCGGAGCACTGAGCTCGAGAACCTGTTCGCGCACGGTCTCCCAATCGCCGAACGCACTGCCCAGGTCACTGCGGGTCTCGGTGTTGCGCCCGTCCGTGTCGATCTCGGTATTGAGATCGACGCGTCCGCTCGATTCCCACGACTCGTCCGGTTCCTGCCACGGCCGACCCACCGGCTTGGTGTCGGGCAAGGCGAGACCGGTCTTGGGATCCGCCAGCGCCTGCACGTGACCCGCAATACGCGGATCGATCCACGGAGCCCCGGCCAGGACATATGCCGGCTGAGCCGCAGTGCGTTCGGTCAGCGTGAAGCCGCCCTCGGCGCTGATCTCGGCCAAGGTCTCGAGATTCGGCCAGGGACGCTCGGGGTTGACGTGATCGGGGGTCAACGGTGATACCCCGCCCCAGTCGTCCACGCCTGCGCCGAGCAGCGCGAGGCACTCGCTGTTCGAGACGAGATTCGGCGGACTCTGAATCCGCATCGTCGGCCCGAGCAGCAGGCGTGCGACGGCGATGGCCGCGAGAAACTCGTCGAGTCCAGCATCAGGCGTATTGCGCATCGCGGTATCGGGCTTGGCCAGGAAATTCTGAATGATCACTTCCTGGATGTGGCCGAACGCCTTCTGCGACTTGCGTATCGCCATGATCGACTCGGCACGTTCGAGGAAGTTCTCCCCGATGCCCACGAGAATTCCCGTGGTGAAGGGGATGTTCAGTCGGCCTGCGTCGGTCAGGGTGCGTAGCCGAACCGCCGGGTCCTTGTCCGGGCTGCCGTAGTGGCACTCACCCTTGTCGGTGAACAGCCGGGTAGCGGTCGTCTCGAGCATCATGCCCATCGACGGCGCAACGGGCTTGAGTCGCGAGAGTTCCTGCCAGCTCATCACACCGGGATTGAGGTGTGGGAGCAGGCCTGTCTCCTCGAGTACCCGGATCGACATCGCTCGCACGTAGTCGAGGGTGGAGTCGTAGCCGCGTTCGTCCAGCCATTGCTTGGCTTCCGGCCAGCGAGCCTCGGGGCGATCCCCCAGCGTGAACAACGCTTCCTTGCAGCCCAATTCGGCGCCTGCCCGGGCAATGTCCAAAACCTCGTCCGGTTCCAGGAACATGCCGTGCCCAGCGGCACGCAGCTTCCCCGGCACCGTGACGAATGTGCAGTAGTGGCACTTGTCCTGGCACAGACGGGTCAGCGGAATGAAAACTTTCCGCGAATACGTCACGGTGTTCGGCCGACCCGCTGCCAGCAGACCGGCATCGCGAACCTTGGCCGCCGAAGAACACAGATCGGTCAGATCGGTTCCCCGTGCCTGCAGCAGCGTTGCCGCCTCGTCGACGTTCAGGGTCGCTCCGTCGCGTGCACGACGGAGAACTCGCCGCATCGCCGACGCTGACGGGCCGGGCGACGGACTGGACGAGGCTGACGCGGAAATACCTGGCATCGGAAGCATGGTGGGTTTGCCGGAGTCATCACCAGTTCGGTTCACCTAGCGATCATGCGCCATGTGGGACGACTAGTGCCACCCGGTGCCAGAAGTAGGCGGCCTCACCGCCCCGACACCGCCTCGATCACGACGGCCGGTAGTCGTCGTCGACCGCAACCTCGACTCGTTGATCCACGACGTCAGCCACTGGCGCGTCGAGCGGAATGTCGGTCAGATCGGGTTCTTCAGGGGCGTTCGGATCTACGGGTGTCGATTGTTCGAGCGCATCTGATTCCGGAGCCTCCGGGTCGAATGTCGCATCTTGTTCGGTCATCACGTGCTCCCTTCGCGGTCGCCACACTCCACGATAGGGCCGATGTCGACAGATCGCCCCTCACTCGACCAAAGTAGTGCCCATGACTGCGCCGCGACCGCTGACCATGGCCGACCCGTTATGGCGACCCAGCACCAAAGCCCCGAGGCTGTGGGCAATCACTGCCTCACTGTTCTGGGTACCCGTCATCGTCGCCGAAATCGTCTGTGCCGTCTTGATACCCGGAATCCCGTCCTGGGTGGTCGGCACCGTATTCGCAGTCACCGTGCTCTTCGCTGCCACCTACATTCTGATGGTCCCGGCGTGGCGGTATCGCGTCCACCGATGGGAGATCAGTGACACCGCGGTATACACCCGCACCGGCTGGTTCACCCAGGAGCGACGCATCGCACCGATCTCGCGCGTGCAGACCGTGGACACCGAGCGCGGACCGATCGACCGCATGTTGGGTCTGGCAACCGTCACGGTCACGACAGCGTCGTCGGCCGGGGCCGTGAAGATCTCCGCACTCGACCAGGAAGTCGCCGACCGCACGGTGGCTCAACTGACGGAGATCGCGGGTACCAACGTGGGAGACGCGACGTGAACGAGAAACAGTTGGGCGACCCGACCGCGATCGAGATCCCGGCAGAGGCGGAAACGGCAGCTGCCGAGGCAGCGGAAGAGGAACAGCCCTGGCTCCGCCTCGACCGACGCATGCTTCTGGTCCACCCCGTCAACGAAGTCGTCAAACTGCTCCCGGTCCTACTCGTCTCCGTAGTTCTCGGCAGCCAATCCGGAAACCACTGGTGGGGACTCGGCGTCGTCACTCTGCTCGTCATCTTCGGTTTGTTGCGGTATTTCACCACCACGTACCGAATCGGACCCGTCCACGTTCAACTGCGCACCGGGGTCTTCCAGAAAAAGCTGCTCTCCGTCCCGCGTAGCCGCATCCGATCCGTCGACGTCGAGGCCGGGGTCATGCACCGGTTGCTCGGACTGTCGATCGTGCGCATCGGTACCGGCCAACGCGCCGGGAGCGGCCACGATTCGAACAAGTTCGAGCTCAACGCCCTGTCGACCGCCCTGGTTCCGGACCTACGCGCCACACTGTTGGCCGGCGCCCAGCAAGCACGGCGACTGCAAACCCCGGGCACGCCGGTCGAAAGCATCACCGAACCGGTCGACACCGAAATCGGTCACTGGGAACCGAGTTGGGTTCGCTACGCCCCCTTTTCGTTCACCGGAATCGCCATCATCGCAGCCGTCATCGGCATCTCGTTCCAATACGGCATCGGCACTGCCGTCGCGAAATCCTCGGCAGTGAGCGACAGCTTCGACTCACTCGAGAGCCTCGGCATCGCACTGATGGTCGTCATCACACTCGTCGTGCTGCTGGTGCTGTCGAGTGCACTCGCCTGCGTCCAGTACCTGATCGCGTTCGGCAACATGAAACTCACCGACAACGGCCGCATCCTGCATGTCAGTCACGGCCTGTTGAAGACTCGGCAAACCACACTCGACCGCGCCCGCCTCCGCGGCACGACGCTCAAGGAACCGCTCCTGCTGCGATTGGCCCGCGGCGCGCGTCTCGACGCCATCATGACCGGGGTCAGCGCCGAGAAGAAGGAATCTTCGCTACTGCTCCCACAGGGACCACGCAGGGAAGCCGAGCGAGTGATGGCCACCGTGATCGGTGACTCACGCCAGGCGTCCGCCCTGCTGATCCCGCACGGCCCGGCCGCGCGGCGTCGCCGGTACACCCGAGCACTGTTCCTCGCCGCGGTGGCGTTCCTGGTCTGTGTGGCGTGCGCGGCTTCTGGACTCGATGTACCGATCTACGCGTGGTTCGGGGTCGCCGTACTCGCCATCGGTGGCACCGCCCTCGCCTACGACCGATACAAGGGCCTCGGCCACGCAGTACTACCCGGATGGTTGATCACCCGAAACGGCTCGCTCGATCGCCAGCGTCACAGTCTCGAATCCGAAGGTGTCATCGGATGGACGGTGCGCGAGACGTTCTTCCAACGACGCGCGGGAGTGGCAACCGTCGTCGCCGCGACGCCCGCCGGCACCGGAAGCTACGAGGTGATCGATCTCCCCGCCGAGAACGCGTGGGAATTGATCGAAGCCGTCACTCCGGGCGGTGGCGACGTGTGGGCAGGTCGTCGATGATGAGCCGCGCCAGCGAACCGAGACGCGATCGCTCCGGCTGGATGGTCGGAACACCGAGGAGTTCCAGCGGGGCGGCCGTCACCGGTCCGACGCAGTAGGTCGGTACCGGTCCGCGCATAGCTGCGACGAACCGCTCCAGCTCGCCCATTTCTTTTGCCGTGCTGAGCATCGAGGAGACCGCGGGGGCACTGGTGAAGGTCAGCGCGTCGATCGCACCGGAACGAACTGCAGCGACCAACGCGCGGACCGGCGACTGATCCGGCGGCCGGATCCACCGATAGACCGATACCGGAGTGACAACCGCGCCGATGTCGGCGAGGGAGGCGCTCAGGTCCGTCAACGGCTCCCATTCGGTGATGGTGCCGTGCAACTGAACTGCGATGCGCAAGCCTGCCACTCCCTCGCTTCCGAGATGTGCCAGAACTTCCTCGGACGACTCACCCGAAGGCGACCATTCCTCGCGCAGTCCGGCGCCTCGGATGGCACCCGTCGCCTTGGGGCCGCGGGCGATGATGCGCGTGTGGGCGAGAGCCCCGAGGAACTCCTCGGTCAAACCCCACGAGGCGACGGCGTCGAGCCAACCCCTGAACCCGATCCCGGTACTGATCACGACCAATTCCGGAGGATCGGCAATCAAAGCGGACGTCTGAGTCCTCAGGTCTCGATCGTCCACCAACGGCAGCACATGGATCACCGGTGTCCGCACGATCTCCGCGCCTCGACGTTCGAGGAGCGTCGCAAATTCTTCGACACGCCGTTCTGCGGTCAAGGCGATAGTCGCACCCGCCAAATCATGTTCAGCCACAGGCTGAGTGTCCCTTATGCACGGGTCAGTTTCCTACGCGCGCGCCGAGAACTATTGCGAGCTGAGGGTGGCGAGTCTGTTGATCGCCACTTTGAAGAGGAAAACGGCGGCCGGAGCGATCGCACCGACCAGCAGCAGGAAGGTCAGAGGGGACGAAAGCACGAGTACGTCGCCGCCGGGGCCGCCCACCATGCACACCAAGAACCCGACGATCCAACCGGCGAGCGGCAATGCGGCCCTACCCGGCGTCGTAACCGTGCGGGCGGCGATCACCAATACGAGGTTCGCGGTCGCGGCTACGAGAATGCTGATGGGAAATGCCGTCGTACCGAGATGAGTCGGCAAGAACAGGACGGACAACACCGCGCACAGAAATCCGTCGAAAATCAGGACGCCGAGGATGACAGGGTCGAGCCACGACAGCGACGTTCCTGTCGAGGCGTCCGTGTTGTTCTCGACGGTCGTCATGGTTTTGATAGTGGTCTATCGGTCGTCATCGCGCGAGCGCGGGGTCCCTCCCGACAAGCACCCCGGCTCGCGCCCGAAAAGCACGAAGCTGATCAGGGAACCGGCGGGAACCCGAGCAGGGTCAGCAAATGACTCTGCTGATCTGCGAATGCGTAGAGCGACCCGTAATACAAGTCGTGGTAATAACCAGCCATCGGACGCAACGAATCGACGAAGGCGACGATCTGGTTCTGCAGGTCCCAGTTGTACATTTCTTCAGCCCCCAGGCTTTGCTGTTACCGAAAGGACCACCCATCCGGTGACACGCATCACACACCACTACGGCGTCGATCGCAATGCCTGAGAGCCGACGCCCAGGTCAGCTGTGCAGCCCGCCGAACAGATCGCGCTCGCGGCCGTCCTCACCCACCGGACCGAGCGCGCCGGCGGCCAATACGAAATGCTCGACCGTCAGGATCGGTTGGACCACGTTGTTCGACAATGCGAACTCGGCTCGGCTCGGGGCTACCGTCACCTGAGTGGCGTGGGCGCTCAATGCCCTCGCCTTCGCATCGATGACGCCTCGAACGTCGATTGCCGTCGTCACGTCCGCGTCCTCGACACTCGGCAATTCCCCGGGCTCGGGCAGACGCCAGTTCTCCGGGAACTCGGAAATCGCCGCGATGCCGCGTTCGAGTCCGCTGCGCTCGGTCACGGTCCAGTAGAACTTCGGAGTCGACCACAGCTCGCCGGTCTCGGGATACGCGGTCGTTCCTGCAGCTTCGACCGCCGCTGTCGTGATCGCGTGCGCCTGGATGTGATCCGGGTGCCCGTAGCCGCCGTTGGGGTCGTACGTGATCACGACGTGCGGCCGAATCTCACGAATGACGGCGACCACCGCGCCAACTGCTTCGTCGAGTCGAGCATTGACAAAAGCACGGGGATTGGCGGCCGAAGGTGTGCCGATCATTCCGGAGTCGCGATACCGACCGGCACCGGCGAGGAAGCGAGGAGCGGCACTGCCCAAAGCCGACAAAGCAGCGCTCAGTTCCGCGATCCGGTAGCCACCGAGTTGATCGGCCTCGGAAGCCACGAGCCCGGCCCACGCATCACCGATCACTTCGCCTTCCTCCCCCAACGTGCAGGTGAGGACTGTGACCTCGACGCCTTCGGACGCGTATCGCGCGATGGTGCCACCGGTGGTGATCGTTTCGTCGTCCGGATGTGCGTGTACCAACAGAAGTCGCTTCGCCGACGCGGTCACTTTTCCACCCTCACCCAGTCCGTAGCGTTTCCGAATATCCCCACCTGCACCGGCCCGTCGAGGACCACGCCCTCGACTCCGGTCCCGACCGCGACCAGCGCTCGGCTCTGCACGATCGGCAAAACCGCCGCAAGATCCCACAGCCTGGGTTCCGCATCGGCGATCAACGACCCCAGATCCCCGATGCCACTGAGCGCTTCGTCGATCCGACCTTGCAACGCCGGATCACACAGCCCGGACAGGTTGCTCGGAGCCTCGACGCTTGTCGTTCGGATGGGCTCCGGTGTCTGCGACGGCGTCGGTGCGGGCACTGCCGAACTTGTTGCCGGAGTGGAAGGTGCGCTCGGGCAACTGAACCGCGAGGCCAGCGAAGTGGCCGTGTCGGCGCCTGCCCGGCTCCAACCGACGATCATGTCGACGCGTCCTGTCGTCAGGTCCTCGCCGTAGAGTTCCTCCGGCGCCACCGATTCGACGGTCGCCAGGATTCCCACGTCACGCAATTCGTCGGCAGCGGTGTTTGCCACGGCGATCGCGATGTCGTCGTTTTCGGGAGCGCCGATCAGCAGTGTCAACTGGGCGCCGTCACGGACGATCGATCCGACCGTTCCAGTGCCCGTGACGATTCCGGTGGGCGGTGCCGTCAGGTAGCCGGCTGCAGTCAGCTCGCCCAGCGCCTGCTCCCTGGTCGGTTTCGGCGGCGCGGTGGGCGCATATCCCGGATCCGACGGAGCGAGGATCTGAGCTTTCACCGGGGCCGACGCCGATTCACTCCCTGCCGCCACCACGGCGAGCAGGTCCGGATCGAGCAGTCCCAGAACACCTTTACGCACCCGAACATCCGCGAAGTTCTTGCTTCGCCCGTTCACGTTGATGTCGAGAGTGCGCGGAACGTAGGAGAATGCCGTCCTGACACCCGGGATTGCAGACAGCTGAATATCCGTGGCACTACCCGAATGAACCTGCGCCACTTGGGCATCGTCGGTACGCAGCGCATCCGCCAACTGCGCAGCCGTTCCTCCGCGTCGCAGAACTATCTGATCCGGGTCTGAAGGCTTGCCCCAGAATCGGTCGTTGCGTTCGAGCACGATTTCGTCCCGGCCGCGGTCGACCGAGCGCACGTGAAAGTGGGCTCCCGACACCGGAATCCCCTCACTCAGGCCGGTGCTGAAACCGCCGGGAGTGTCCTTGATCAGGTGGGACGGAAGAATATCGGTGAACAACTCTCGCCATGCCGGATACGGCGCACGCATCACGACGTTGACCGTCTTGCCGCCGCCGGACGAGTTCACGTCGTCGATCATCTGATAGCCCGCGGGATTGACCACACCGGGAACCGAGATCATCTGCTGCCACAGGTAGCGAAAGTCTTCTGCCGCAATGGGAGCGCCGTCCGACCATTGGGCTTCGTTGCGCAGTTGGTAGCGAATCGTGAACGGGGCCTCCGACGTCACTTCAGCGGAAACGAGGAAAGAATCGTCGATCGCCCACTCCGTCGCGCCAGGTTGTGTGGGCGAATTGATCGGGCGAAACGCACTGGGCAGTACGAGGTTGCCGACTGCGGAGTTGACCGGCGACTGATCCGCGAGCAGGTGCGGGTTGAATCCGCCTCCCACCTCGTCGATTGCCACAGTGACCTGCTTCATCGCCGGAACGACCGGAGTCGGTGTGGGCTTGACGGTTTCGGTGCTCTCGACCGGAGGCGGCGGATCGGCTGTACATGCAGTCAGTGACAACGCCGTCACTGCCACTGCCAACGCCAGGTAGCGACGTCCTGAGGCCACAGACAATTCCTTCCGTACGGGGCCGCGTCGCCCCTTTGCACTCGATTCCCTGGCAGATCTTTCGCCTGGAAACCATGAAGGCGAATGTACCTTTCCGCCGAAAACTCGGCTGAAAGGCACATCCGCCTGTCAGGTTGTAACCGACGAAAGACTACAGAGCAGCCTTGTCGCGTGCCTTGCTACGTGAACGCTCGCGAGCGCGCTCGGTTGCGTTGAGGTGCACCTTGCGGACGCGGACGTCCTCCGGGGTGACCTCGACGCACTCGTCGCTGGAGCAGAACTCCATCGCTGCTTCGAGTTCGAGCTTGATCGGCTTTGCGAGGGTCTCCATCACGTCTGCGGACGACTGACGCATGTTGGTCAGCTTCTTCTCGCGAGTGACGTTGATGTCGAGGTCTTCCTGACGCGGGTTGATACCGACGACGTGTCCCTCGTAGGTGTCTGCGCCGGGCTCGACGAAGAAGGTTCCACGGTCGGCCAACTGGATCATGGCGAACGGCGTCACCGTGCCGGAGCGGTCCGAGACGAGCGAGCCGGTGTGGCGCGCACGGATCTCGCCGGCCCACGGGCCGTATCCGTCGAACACGGCGTTGGCGATACCGGTTCCGCGGGTTTCCGTGAGGAAGTCCGTGCGGAAGCCGATGAGGCCACGCGAAGGAACGATGAACTCCATGCGAACCCAGCCTGCGCCGTGGTTCGACATCTGGACCATCTTGCCCTTGCGGTTGGCCAGGAGCTGCGTGATGGCGCCGAGGTACTCCTCGGGGCTGTCGATGGTCAGCTCTTCGAAAGGCTCGTGAACCTTGCCGTCGACGAGCTGCGTGACAACCTGCGGCTTACCGACGGTGAGTTCGAAGCCTTCACGACGCATCTGCTCGACGAGGATGGCGAGCGCGAGCTCTCCACGACCCTGGACCTCCCACGCATCGGGGCGACCGATGTCGAGGACCTTGAGCGAGACGTTACCGACGAGTTCCTGGTCCAGGCGGGACTTGACCATGCGTGCAGTCAGCTTGTGACCCTTGACGCGACCGACGAGCGGTGACGTGTTGGTGCCGATAGTGACCGAGATTGCCGGCTGGTCGACGGTGATGCGGGGCAGTGCGACCGGGTTCTCCAGATCGGCGAGGGTGTCGCCGATCATGATGTCCGGGAATCCTGCGACGGCGCAGATGTCGCCGGCGACGGCGACCTCACCGGGAACGCGCTCGACACCGATGGTCGTGAGGAGTTCGGTGATCTTGGTCTTCGTGACGACGGGCTCGCCGTCGACCTCGCGGCACCAGGACACGGTCTGGCCCTTGCGCAGCTCGCCGTTGTGGATGCGAACGAGTGCGAGGCGACCGAGGAATGCGGATGCGTCGAGGTTGGTGACGTGAGCCTGCAGCGGTGCGTCGACCGAGCCCTTCGGCGCGGGGACGTACTCCATCAGCACCTGGAAGAGTGCGGTGAGGTCCTCGGCGTCGGGAGCCTTGCCGTTCTCGGGCTGCACGGTCGATGCCTTGCCTTCGCGACCGGACGCGTAGAGGACGGGAAGTTCGAGTGCGAGCTCAGCGGCTTCGGCGGCCTCGTCGGACAGGTCCGATGCGAGGTCGAGGAGCAGGTCCTGAGCCTCGGTGACAACCTCTTCGATGCGGGCGTCGGGGCGGTCCGTCTTGTTGACGACCAGGATGACGGGCAGCGAAGCGGCGAGTGCCTTGCGCAGCACGAAACGCGTCTGCGGCAGGGGTCCCTCGGAAGCATCGACGAGCAGGACGACGCCGTCGACCATGGACAGGCCGCGCTCGACCTCGCCACCGAAGTCGGCGTGGCCGGGGGTGTCGATGACGTTGATGACGGTGATGGAACCGTCTTCGTTGACCTTATGTACTGCGGTGTTCTTCGCGAGAATGGTGATGCCCTTCTCGCGTTCGAGGTCGCCGGAGTCCATAACGCGATCGACCAGCTCGGCGCGCTCCTCGAACGCGCCGGACTGACGAAGCATGGCGTCGACGAGGGTGGTCTTGCCGTGGTCGACGTGTGCGACGATGGCAACGTTACGGAAGCTGGTGATGGTCACGCGATGGCTCTCCTGGCTGAGTTGATTCGGCCACGCGAAAGTCAAGTCGCACGGCTCTTCTGGTGGCCGCTGCACGAGTGTGTGATCCGAATCAGGGCACGAATCGCCTGAGAAGGCACCGCGGCCTAGTAAATACTACTCGCTCCGGGCTGATACTCCTGCATTGTGCGGCCTCTATCACCGCCCCCACCAGCGAATAGTGATCTGCACCACGCCGATGCGCGTAGGATTACGACCTGGAGAAACAGGTCATTTAAGGGTACGCTAACCTCGTTCCAAGAGCGGGCTCTCCGCCGTAGTGAAACAGGAAAGCCGCAGCGTCACATGGGAAAAGTCAAGGCAAGCAAGGTCTCGCAGCTCAAGCCGAAGAAGAAGTGCTGCCGCAAGAAGACGCGGTGCATCAAGTGTCCCGTCGTCATCATGCGGATGAAGAAGCTCGAGAACGAGGGCGCATCCAAGAAGGAACTGAAAGCGGGTCTCAAGAAGGCTCGTGCGGCGTAAGCGCGCTCAATTCCGCGAGTAACTCGGGGATCCAGGCTCGATCGTTGTCCACCAGATCCATCGACAACAGTTCTTCGGCGTCGACCCATGTCAATTGAGCATGGTCGAGCGCGACCGGTTCTCCCGACACCAACTCCGCCCGGTAGGCCCGCAGGACCAACCCAGGCGACAGTGGCACGTCGACACCGATTCTGGCGCCGCATCTCACCTCGACCGCCAGTTCCTCGAGCAGCTCCCGCGCCAACGCGTTCTGTGGCGATTCGAATTCTTCGACCTTCCCGCCCGGCAGCTCCCAACGACCGGCCAAAGCCGGCGGACTCGTCCGCTGCGCGAGGAGCAGCCTTCCCTCGCGGAAGATCGCACCGGCGACAACTTCCCGATCCCTTGCAGGTGCATCACTCATCGCACCATGATGGAGTATGGCCACTTTGTTGTCCGACTCCGCGATCCAAAACGCTCTCGACGAACTGCCCGCCTGGCAACTGTCGCCAGGGTCGATCACTCGCACGGTCGACTCCGCGACATTCCCGGACGCCATCGCGCTTCTTCAACGCATCGCGGCAGTCGCCGAGGCCGCGGATCATCATCCCGACATCGACGTTCGCTGGCGAAAGGTCACGTACACGCTTTCGACACACTCGGCGGGCGGTCTCACGGAACTGGACTTCGACCTTGCCCGTCGAATTGACGTACTCGTCGACGATTCGGTCCGTTTCGACTGATCTTCGAGTGAACAAACCTCGCAATCTGACGTAACAGTTGCATCAACTTTCACATAGATCACTTCAGTCACAGGTATGGTCGCCGTAAATCACGATCGAGGCCGGTCATGCCATAGACTCCCCCCGGTGCGTAGCTGCTCAGCAACTGAACAGCTGTACAACCCGGGGGCTCTGTACATAGAGTGACCCCTCGAGCCGTCAAACGCGGAGCTCGCCTAGGCGCCCGCGCGGTATGACTAAGGATGGGGAAACAGTGCTTCGAACCCGAGGTATGCGAAAGGCGTTCACCGCCGTCGCTATTGCCGCAGTAGCAGGACTGGCATTGCCGGCACAGGCAATGGCCGATCCGGCAGCACCGCCCGCACCCGAAAGTGTGCCGATCGAGTTCCTCGCATCGTTTGCGCCCGCCATCATCGGCGCCGCCGCAGGTCCGGCCGATGTTGCAGGCGGACCGCAGCAAGCGTTGCTCGACCAGGCTCGCGCGATCCTGAACTCCCCCGGCATTCCGCCCGAGATCAAGGCCACCCTCGAGAAGGTCATCACCTTCCTCGACGGCAGCGGCGGCGGCGGACCGGCGATCCCGGACGAGAACGCCCCCGTCATCGCGCAGTTCCTCTACCCGACGCTTGGCAAGGGCTGCATCTCGGCCACCGCCGATTCGGTCGGAACCGCACTTGCCGTTCCCGGCCCGGCCCACCTGCCTCCTCCCGGTCCCGCTGCCGGTCAGGCCGGATTCGTCTTCACCGCTCTCGGTACGGCTCCCGCCGTCGACGACCAGCCGGTGCCGATGACCGTCACCTGGGTCAACATCGACAACCAGCGCAGCGCCACCCAGAACTTGACCAACGCCGCACGCATCAACCCGGACGGCCCAGCCACTCTGTCGGCTATCGCCGATACCGGCCCCGGACGCGTTCTCTCGGTGATCAGCGGTTCGCTGACCACCCAGCCGGAAGGCGCAGATCGCATCACCTGCAGCTTCCTTCCGACCGTGGGCATGTTCGCGGTAGCTTGATCGAAGTCTTGTGAAAGGGACCCACCGAATTTCGGTGGGTCCCTTTTGCATCTCCGATCACCGTGATAGACCCGATAGATGGGACATCTACGAGTGGACATCACGCACGGTCGTCCAGAGAAGAAATCCGGCCCAGACCAGTCGATACGGTCACACAAGTCGACGCGATCGATACTGTCCATCCGATCCGAGGGGTCCATTCTCTCGATCGGATCGGCGTACTCGATCCTGTCGATCGGTAGCGTCGGCTCTTTTCTTTCGATCGGAAGCATCGGGTCTACGGCGTCGGTCCTGAGTTCGGGCTCGTTCGCCAGTCTCGGGTCCGCGCTGTCCGGTCTCTCACGTTGGTCACTGCTCTCCTGGCGTGGAAATCATGCAGCCCCCGAAGAACACCCGAAACTTGTTGTCATTGCGCCGGAATCGGATTCGAGCGATCCGGACCGCTCACTACGATCCGTCTCGCACTCTCAGACCTGATTCGGTCGCGGCCATTCGCGGCCTTCCAGCGCTTCGACCGAGGTATTGAATTGCCGCAGTAGGTCACCGAGCGCGAGACGCTGCTCCGGCGTCCACTCGCGGAGGACCTTTTCGACACCGGCTGTCGAATGTTCGCGATCAGCACGAAGTTTCGACAGCCCCTGCGCCGTCGGCCGGACCTTTCGCGCGAGCCCTCCGTCCGGATCCTCCACTCGCTCCACCAAGCCCTGACGCCTCAGCGCGCCGATCTGCCGGTTGATGGTGGAGATGTCGAGCGAGAAAGCGCAGGAGAGCTCCTTGAGGCTCATGGGATGTTGCAATTCCAGTCGACCGAGCAGTAGATACGCCGACCGGTCCAGATGAAGTTCGGCCCGTTGTGCGAGCGCGTGGTAACGCGAGAGCAGAGTCAACTCGTACTCGATATTCACCAGATCAGGGTCCCGGTCCATCCTCATATTGTGCAGACTACACACGATGTGTAGCGTGCACACTGGGGCGAACGCACCAATCAGAACACGCCATGGCGGGAGCCGCATGTCCGTTCACGCAGGGTCGTCCAATGTCGACGAGAAAATCCCCGACACGAACTACGCATCCTCGGGTCCAGTGCTCACCGTTCTAGGACTGTGCGGAATCGTCGTCGCCTTGATGCAGACGCTGGTAGTCCCCATCATTCCGCAATTGCCGCACCTGTTGAACTCCACTCCCGCCGACACCTCGTGGGCGGTCACCGCAACACTCCTCGCCGCCGCGGTGATCACGCCGATCAGCGGGCGCCTCGGCGACATGTTCGGCAAGAAACGAATGCTGCTGGTCAGTCTCGGGATGGTCGTTCTGGGCTCGGCCATCTGCGCGATCGCACCTTCACTGATCATGCTCGTTGTCGGCCGAGCATTTCAAGGAGCATCGGTCGGGGCAATTCCATTGGGCATAGCCATCATTCGTGACGTTCTTCCACCGAAGAAAGTGGCCGGCGCCATGGCGGTCATGAGCGCCACCCTCGGCGTCGGCGGTGCGATCGGACTGCCGATCGCCGCGGTGATCGCCCAGAATGCCAACTGGCACTTCCTCTTCGTCACATCGGCAGCGTTCGGGCTGATCTGCATCGCACTGGTTGCGTTCGTCATTCCCGAATCGACCGTACGACGCCCGGGACGTTTCGACTTCGTCGGTGCGCTCGGCCTCACCGTTGGTCTGATCACCCTGTTACTCCCCATCACCAAGGGCGGAACCTGGGGATGGGGCGACGCGAAAACCCTGGGGCTCCTTGCGGTTTCCGCGCTCAGCTTCCTGGTGTGGGGATGGTGGGAACTTCGACGCAACGCACCGCTGGTGGACCTCCGCGTATCGGCCCGGCCGCAGGTTCTCTTCACCAACTTCGCGTCGATCGCCGTCGGTTTTGCCATGTACGGCAATTCCCTGACGCTCCCCCAACTGCTCATGGCACCGACGTCCACCGGTTACGGACTCGGACTGTCCATGGTTGCAGCGGGACTCGCACTGGCCCCCGGCGGACTCGTCATGATGGCGCTCTCGCCCGTCTCCGCTCGAATTTCGGCGTGGCGCGGCCCGCGAATCACGTTGATGCTCGGCGCCCTCGTCATCGGATTGGGTTACGCCTTCGCATATTTCACGGTGTCGAGCGTCTGGCAGGTCGCCGTGGCCGGAATGTTCATCGGAGCGGGCGTCGGGCTCTCGTACTCGGCCATGCCGGCCTTGATCATGGGCGCAGTCCCCATCACGGAGTCTGCAGCCGCGAACGGACTGAACTCACTGATGCGATCGATCGGCACGTCGACGTCTGCCGCGATCGTGAGCGTCGTCCTGGCCGGAATGACCATCACCGTCGGCACCGCAGTGATCCCCTCGTTCGAGGCGTTTCGTGCCACGTTCCTGATCTCCATCGCCGCCGCCGTCGTGACGATGGTGTTCGCCGGGTTGATTCCCAAACAGAAAGTCTCGTAAGGGAATCAACCCGGCGGAGGACTCACTTCTCCGAAGAGCCTTCGATGCTGCCCGTCTGCAACTTCGACAGAAGTGTGTAGATGAAATTGATGATGATATCCACGTGGTGCCCTCTCACATAACGGGTCCCCGACCCGCCAACGACGGTACCGCAGAACTCTTCTCCATCGAATCGCCGACAATCAATTCTGCAACGTGTTCTAATTTGAGGCGACGACTACCCGAGGAGCCTTTCATGACCTGGACACGCACCGAACTCGAAGACGCCTTCGCGGGTTACCAGAACACCGTTGTCGAGTGCACTCGTTCCGGCGATTGGAACGCCTTCGCGGACATGTTCACCGAGGACGTCGTCTACGTGGAACACGCTTTCGGCACCCTCAATGGCCGAGAGGCCGTACGCAAGTGGGTCACTCGCACGATGACGGAGTTCCCGGGGCACCGCATGACCGAATTCCCGGCCAACTGGTTCGTGGTCGACGAGCAGCGCGGATGGATCGTGTGCGAGATCGACAACCCGATGGAGGATCCGGGTGACGGATCCAAGCACGGAGCCGCCAACATCACGATCCTGCATTACGCCGGCAACGGACTGTGGTCTCGCGAAGAAGACGCCTACAACCCGATGAACTTCCTGTCGATGGCAAAAGCATGGTGCCTCGCCGCGGAAGCGGCGGGCACCCTCCCCGACGACGCCAAGGCCTGGCTCGCCAAATTCGGCGCTATGGTGCGATAGATCCTGTCGGCAACGAGGATCCGACCGGCTGAGCCGGACCGACCGCACCGGCCAACGACCACTGCCCGTAGTCCCGAGTGAGGATCGAGTTCAGATCCACGCCGACGCCGTCGACCTTGCGCTTGTCGATCTCGAACTGATGCAGGTTTGCCCGCGGGTGCACATACCCTGCGGGCGAGCCCCAGTTGTGCTGCCAGAACCAGGTTCCGACGCCGGCACTGATCATTGCGTCGATCACGCGAGTGTTTCCGTAGACGCCGAGCGCTCCGTTGCCGACAACCGAGGCCCACCCCTCGAGGTACGGCGTGATCAGCGTAGTGATTTCAGTAGTGGTCGGGTTGTCGTCGATCGACGCGTAGATCGGCCGACCGGACGGCCCACCAGCCGCCGCATGTAGTTCGAGGCCACGGGCAGCATGACGCTTGCCCGCTTCGCGGGCCCCGCGCCAGTCCGCCGTTCCGCCCTTGCCGAATTGATAGCAAGAAACGACTTGAAGTCCGGCCGCGGTCAACGCGTCGGTTTCCCGCGCCAGTACGGGCTTGCCGACCATCCAATCGGCGCCCGGGCGCCTGTCCGAGACGTATCGAATGGCGCCCGCATACCCGGCGGCCTTGATTGCCTGAGCGGACGGCACACCGGCGGCGTAATCGAGCAGGGTCCCGAGCGAACCGGCATTGGCCACCGACGTCGTACCGCTCAATGCAGCGAGTCCGGCAGCCGCCGATCCAGCCGCTGCGTACTTGAAGAGGTTTCTTCGCGAGACGTGCACAAAGCTCCGATCATCGGCGTGTCCCGCTCGAAGTGGCGGGCAGGCAAGCTATCTTCTTTCGCTCGCATTCCACCACAGTCACATCAACCCCGCCATGCACTTGGTCAACAATGCTCACATTGTCACCAAATTGGACGCCTGACAGACAACAGTGGCCCCCGAAGGCATCGCCTTCGGGGGCCACTGAGTCGGCCTAGCGGCCGGAAGCTATCAGCTGAGCGAGGTGAAGAAGCTCAGAGCGCTGAAGAGATCAGACGCGTTGCTGAAGAAGTCGTTGAGGAAGGTGAAGGCATCCGAGAATTCTGCGCTGCTCATGCGATGTGCTCCTGTCGAAGATACGGTCCAGAGGATTGCCGCCACGTGAGTGGCTGCTGGCGATAAGAGTAGAGGCCTTCCGTTACTTCCGCGACACCAAATGTGTCCGGGACGTTACATTTCGACCCCTTCGGGGCGCGGACATACACACAGGTAACACCCACCGGCAGTGATCAAACTGTCACCTAAGGACGATTTATTGACGTATTCCGAACATCGTTCCCGATAGCAGCTACCGCACAGCATCAAACCTGTAGGGCGACCACAAGATTGGCAAGCCTTACTTAACAGGATGGGTGTTGCTCCCGATAGAGGGCGTACCAGCAGATTGGCCAAATCCCCCGCGGCAATGTAGCCACGCGAGCTTAGTGCCGGCGCAAACATTCAGCCACAGTTCGAGTTAGCGAGATCTTTACGCCGAAAACGACCGTCCCGACGGCCCGCGAGACAGTACCTATCGGTCGTCGTGGTGACGCTATTCACACTGATTTGAGGAACTCCCGGCACCGATAACAACCGGATCTCGACACCGATTGGACGTTCGAGGGCACAGTGGAGTTCATGAACCTCACAAAAAAGAAATCCTGGAGTGAGCTGTCACCCGCGCAGCGCCGCGTCGTCTCCCTGCTCGCAACGATTCAGTCCCTGTTGGCGATCGCAGCGTGGACCGACCTGGCGCGACGCCCTGCCGATACGGTCAACGGCAGCAAGAAGAAGTGGGCGGCGATCATCTTCGTCAACTTCTTCGGACCGCTCACCTACTTCCGCCGAGGCCGGATTCAGTCGAAGTAGTCCCAGAACTGCAGCCACTTCACGGAGGCGAAGAGCGTCAGAGTCACGACGTACACCGCAATTACCGCTGCGCCACCGCGCCAGTTGGTGCGGGGAACGGCGCCGTCGACCGGGTCGAGCCAGTGGCGGAACCACCTGGTGACCGTCGGCATCAGGAACCACGTCATGGCGCCGACGCTGACTATCTGGCTCAACCACATCGACAGCCACGGCGGCGCTCCGATCCCGTCGAGCAGCGGCCCGAGAAACCTCGACAGCGTCATCACCGTCGGATAGAGGACGAGCAGGATGATCATCGCCGTCTTCCAATTCGGCGTCGCGCGAGTCTGCCCGTTCTCCGTGCGCAGAATGGTGCCGAACGGTGTCGACCGCGTGGTCTCGGTGAAGTCCTCGGCCAACTCGGCCCGCAGTTTCGGTAGTGCTGCGGCCCTCTCGGGCGACGCCATCCACACCGCCAACTGCTGCTCTGTCCGAAACCGAAGGACGGACTTCCACTGGGTGGAGTCGGTGACCGACCGCAACAACATCACCGACTCGTAGCCGGAGAATCGCGAACTGAGATCGATGAGGTGTCGTTGCGTTCGCAGAAACTCGTTCTCCTTACCCACGACGACGGCGTGGTCGTACACACCGATACCGGGCGGCGGCAGCACGCCGTCGATCAGAACGAGATCACTCGTCTGCGCCAGAATTCCCGTTGCAGCAGCTGATCTTTCGAGATCGCGGCGATCAGTCGACTCCAGCCAACGATGAAGATCGTCGGCACTGTCGAAAGTGACGGACACGCCGTGCGACACCGGTTCCGGTTGATCACTGATGCCACAGCTCAGGTAGCCGTCGAATCGACCGGCGGTCTCGGCCGCACGCTCGACCCACGCCCGGAATCCCGAACTCGTTCGGTGGTACCCGGTGATGGCAGTTGCGGACACGTCAGCCCGATATCCGGCGCCCTTGCACGTACACGTGCGCAATCGCGGGCTCGCGCATCGCCATCAGGAGCCCGAAGAGCGTCTGGTCGCGGGCGAGTATCGGATCATCCGAACGCGTTCCGTAGTTGACGAGCCCGGCGAGCGGCGGCCACCCGGACGGATCGATCACCAGGAAGTCGGCCTCTTTGCCCTCGTCGAAGTTGCCGATCCGGTTCTCCATGTCCAGCGCGCGAGCACCGGCGAGTGTTCCGGTGAACAGCAGTTCGGCAGGGTGCATCGACACTCCGTCGTCGCCGGCTTCGGAGATGTGAACCTTGAAGGCGTCGCCGAGGACTCGGGTGAGCAGGCACTCGTCGCCGCCACCGAAGTCCGATCCGATCGCGATGTTGACCCCTGACGCAACGGTTCGTTTCCACGGCATGGTGCCGGAGCCGAGAAACTGCTGGGAAGTAGGGCAATGTGCGATCGAGGTTCCGGTCTCGGCCATTCGTGCGAGTTCGGAGTCCTGGCAGTGCACCGAGTGCGCGAGTATCGCGCGTGGACCCAGGAAGCTCTTTCCGCCGACCTGTGAGCCGGGGAGGAACTTGCCGTCGTACGTGTCGAGATAGGTCTCGACCTCGTACTCGGCGAGTGTGGTCGCCACCTCGCCGGTTCCGGGCCGATTGTTCTCGTTGAGATGACTGTGGAAGTAGACGCCCCGGTCACGGACGGAGTCGTACAACTCCCCCAAGTCCTTCAGCGTCCGTGTTGTCACCGCGAGAGAGAAGCGGGGAACCACTGCGACGTGAATGAGCGCAGTGTTCACGTCGCCGGTGTCGGCCGCGTGCCACTTGTCGATCTCCTCGCGGGTGAGTCTGATCGCGTCCTCTTCCGAGGTGATCAGTGCAGCGGCGGAGGCCGGGCCGGTGGTCTGAATCCCGCGTCCGCTGACCACTCGAAGGCCGCGTTCCAGAGTTTCCGAGAACAGGGCGTCCTGCGCGTGCGGGAAGGCCGATCCGAACACCATCGCGGCCGTGGTTCCCGTGGCGATTCGGCGAGCGCAGAAGGCCTCGGCAGCGTGCTGGGCGAATTCCGGATCAGCGAATCTCGATTCGGAGGGAAAGACGCACAGGTCGAGCCACTCGAGGAGTTGGCCGCCGCCGTAGGCGTCGCCGGCGTAGGTCTGCGGGAAATGAATGTGTGCATCGACGAATCCGGGCAGCAGGAAACCCGGTCGGTGGTCGTGAATTTCGCCGCCCGCGAGGTCTCCGGGGAGCGATTCGAATTCTCCGCAGTAGACGATCGTTCCGGCATCGTCGATCGCCAAGACGCCGTCGGGGATCGAGATGAGCGACTGCGCCGCATCCTCTACCGTCGGACGACCGGAGATGTGGAAGACATGGCCTCGATGAAGGTGCGTCACTTACTGAGCAAAGCACAAAACTACCCGGCGCCGCGCGGCGAATGCTGTCCTTTTTGTCAGATATTGGGATCAAGCAAGAGTTGCATGCCAAACAAGAGCCGCAGCCAGCGCACCTGCACCGTTCAACGACCAATGCAGAGCAATCGGCGCAATGAGGCTGCCGCTGCGATGACGAAGCCAGGTGAATACGAGACCGGCCGCAGCGGTGGCGAGAACAGCTCCGAGGATGCCGGCGACCTGGCCGACGACTCCGGTACCGAGAAAGCCGGACAGCCCTTCGTTACCACTGGTCAAACCCATCGACGACGCGATGTGCCACAGTCCGAACATCAGAGAACCGGCAGCGGCGACGCCGCGGAATCCACTGACCCGGTTCAACGTGCCGTGCAGGACGCCACGGAAAGCCAACTCTTCGGGAATGACGGTCTGCAGCGGGATCACGATCATCGACGCGACGATCGCGCCGGAAATTGTGGCGTAGCGATCCGCCATGAAGAAGGGGCGTGTGAGCGGAAGCAACGCGCCGACGGCGACAACGGTCAGGACCAGGCCGACGGCGGCAAGGGCGTACTTCGAACCCCGTCGGAGATCGCGAGGGGACAGCCCCAATTCCGCCCAACCCATTCCCCGGCGCTTGGTGAGCGCCAACAGGACGAGAGCAGAGATGGGTACCGTCGCGATGCTTGCCCAGGCGGTGGTGAAATGCGCGATCAGATTGGTTCCCACCAGCACCACGATCACAACAGCGATATCCACGTATGCATGCATCCGTGGAAAACGAGGAGCGGTCGCTTCGATCTCCACTGGGCCGCCGCTCGTTAGCTGAAAGTTCACTTTGTCCAGTGTACCGGCGCACGAGAACTGCCCGCCACTGTTTGCGAACACGCTCACAGTGACGGGCAGGTCCCGAAACAGCTCTGATCAGGCGCCGAGCGTGCTCGCAAACTTCGGAACGGCGTTGTCGATTGCGTAGGTCAACCCCGGTACCGAGCCACTCGAGAACGCATTGACGAGTGCCGGGTCATCGAGGATCAACAGATGTCCCTCCTGAGCCGACGGGATTGCGCGCAGTAGCGGATCGTTCGCAAACGCACTGCTGTCGAGGAAGATCGGAAACAGCACCGTGAGATCCGCGTCGAACAGGTTCAGGTTCTCGTTGGCGACCGGGATGTAGAAGTTTCCGGTGGCTTTTTCGGTGATCGCCGTCGGGATCGTGAAGCCGAGGCGGGTCATGAAGTCTGCGCGTGCGTCGCCGGGTACGTACGCGCCGTAACCGTCGGAACTGTAGGCGCCGACCGCCGCGGTCTTGCCCGCGAAGTTCGGATTGGCGGCAATCGCGGCCTCGAACTTGGCGTCGAGGCCGTCGAGTAGCGCCTTGCCTTCCGATTCTTTGCCGAGTGCCTTGGAGACGAGTTCGGTCTGCTGCTCGACCGTCGTCCCGTAGGCCGTGGCGAGACCTGGAGGCGGCCCGACCGTCGGCGCGATGGCACTGAGCTTGTCGTAGGTGGCCTGCGTGTTGTCGCTTCTCGTCCACAAAATCAGGTCCGGGTCGAGAGCAATGACGTCCTCGATGCTCAGGTCCATGGTTCCGAGGATCTTCGGGTCCGTGGTGAACTCGTCCGCAATCCAGGGTCCGACGCCCTTGCCACCGAACGCCATCCAGTCCGCGACGCCCACTGGTTGAGTGCCCAGAGCGAGTGCCGTCTCGGCGTCCGACCAACCGAGCGCGACGACGCGCTCCGGGTTGGCCGGGACCTCGACGTCACCGAACATGGTCGAGACGGTTGCTCCCGCCTCCGCGGGTGCGTCAGCGCTGTCGCTGCTGCAGCCGGCAAGTCCGGCGACGGCGAGCGAGGCCGCCAAGGCGGTGACTGCAATCTTCATTCGAGAGACTTTGATTCGCATGGTTACCAGCACTCCTCCAACGCTCAGCGAGAATTAGGGAAGGCTAGCATCAGCTAACGAAGGCTGTCGCCCATCGGCCAGATCGTGTTCAGGACGCGTCTGCGGCCCGTTCGAGCTCCGCGATGTCGATCTTCTTCATCTTCATCATCGCGTCCGTGGCGCGTTGCGCCTTGGCCCGATCCGGATCCTTCATCAGTTCGAGAAGGCGATTCGGGACTACCTGCCAGGACAATCCGAACTTGTCCTTGGCCCATCCGCACGGGCCCTCTTCCCCACCCTCGGTCAGCCTGGACCAGTAGTGATCGACCTCAGCCTGATCGACGCACGGAATCTCGAAAGACACTGCTTCCGAGAACGTGAACATCGGCCCGCCGTTCAATCCGGTGAATCGCTGACCGCCGAGTTCGAAGCTGACGGTCATCACCGAGCCTGCCGGCATTCCGGAGGGCGATCCCTCGACGTACCTTTCGATTCCGAGTATCTGCCCGGAACCGAACACCGAGATGTAGAAGTTGGCTGCTTCTTCTGCCTGGTTGTCGAACCACAAACAGGGAGTGATGGAAGGCATGTTCTGTCCTTGTCGGAGAGGTTACGAAACAGGTGTACAGGGTTATAGACCCGACCCGAAACGAAAACTCATCGCCAGGAACTGCTCAAGCGGACAACGCAGATTCGAGCATCGGCCAGGAACGAACGAGTTCGTCGCGCCAGTACGGCCAACCGTGCGTCCCCACCGGCTGAGCGCTGCGGGTGACATCGACTCCGCGATCACGCAACACCTGAGTGATCTGGTCGGTGCACAGGTTCGATCCCAGTTCCATGACCCCGCCGACGACCAGTACCCGGCCCAGGGCAGGAGTATCGAGAGTTTCGTGCGGACCTGGTAGTCCCGATCCCGAGGCGAGATACACCTTGGTGCCGCGCAGCTTGTCGGCATTGGCGAAAATGTCGTGCTCTTGCCAAGCCTCGCTGCCGGCCGGACCCCACATCTGCTCCGAACGGGCATTTCCGTTGATGACCACGAGATCGGTCAACGCCTTGCCGAATCCTCCGACGGTTGTGTAGCAGCCGCTGTAGCCCGCGACCGCGTCGTACAACCCGGCCGAGCGTTGGGCCAGGATCAGAGCGGCTTCTGCACCCATCGAGATCCCGCCGATTGCGTTGTGCCCGTTGGTGGCGAACCTCGTGTCGATCAGTGGGGGAAGCTCTTTCGTCAGGAACGTCTCCCACTTCAGACGACCGAATTTCGGGTGGTCTTCCTGCCAATCGGTGTACATGGTGCCGGTTCCACCGATGGGGAGTACGACGTTCACATTCTTGTCGGCAAAGAACGGGACGATATCGCCGTTAGCCGGGGCCAACCAGTTGTTCTCTTCGATCTGCCCGGAATTGCCGTCCAGGAGATACAGCGTCCCGCGCGGTTCCGAGCGGTCGGCAGGAAGCAGCACTTTCACCGCCATGGTGCGCCCCATGGCGGGACTCGCGACGTCGAGAAGCACCAAGCGCGAAGACAGTTCGGTGACACTCGTTATCTGCGGAGTCTCGTCGGCGAGTGCGGTCGACGGCAGCGCAAGAAGTGAAGTCAGGGCGAGCGCGCCGACGAGAACAACGCTTCGAAGGCTCGCTCTACGGGAACTCACAGGCCGAGCGACGCGGCGATCATCGGCCACGAGTCGTGTAAGTCGTCTTCCCAGTATCCCCATGAATGCGTTCCTGCCGGCTTGAAGTTGTAGCGAATGTTGTTCATACCCAATGCGTTCGTCTTGTCCGCAAGCTGGGTGGTGCAGTAGTGAGTTGCCGCCTCGATTCCGCCACCGAGAACAAGCTGCAACGCCAGTTCTGTGACGTCGTTGCCGATCCGCGGATCGGCAAGTGTGTCGTACGGACCCGGAATTCCGGTTGCGGTTGTGATGTACATCGGGATTCGAGGTAGCTTGTCCGCGTTGACAACCGGATCGTGAGCCGGCCAACCCGGACCATCGTACGGACCCCACATGTTTTCCGCGTCACCCCCACCCACGGCGACCACGAGTTTCACGAAGTTCTGCCCGATGCCCGGACTCGTCATCGCGCACCCGCTGAAGGACCCGACACTGTTGTACAGCGCGGGCGCCGCCATAGCCAGATCCAGTACCGACGTGCCTGCCATCGACAGGCCTGCCAGTGCGTTCTCGCCGGTCGTCCCGAACGTCGAATCAATGACTGGCGGTAGTTCTTCCGTCAGGAAAGTGGTCCACATGTTGACCCCGTTGTTGTTGCCGGATTTCGCGAGGCCGGGGTCCGGCCGCTCCCAATCGGTGTAATAGCTGAATGCTCCACCGAGAGGGGTGACCACGTTGACGTGCTTGTCCGCGAAGAACTTCGGTGCGTCGGTCCGCACCGACCACGTCGCGTCGTCTTTTCCTCCGTCTACTCCGTTGAGTAGGTAGAGCGTCGGAGCAGGCGTCGAAGTATCAGCCGGCCGCAAGACCTGCAACGGAATGTCACGCCCCATCGACGGTGAGTACACCGAGATGTCGACCAGCCTGCTGTCCGCCGACTGAGCGTGACCCGGTGCGGTGAGGAGCTGGAGCCCACACACTGCCGTGGCCAACGCCACGAAGACACGGAAAACCGTTCGTAACGCACGAGTCTCGATCATCCGGGTCACCCTCTTCCGCAGCGGAACCTTTCGAACGGTACCGCCTGAAACAGGCAAACCCGACGTGATCGGAAAAACTCGATCCGGTCGACACGGAAAGGCTCACGCACCGAGTGCGTGAGCCTTTCGGAACCTATAGCCCTCCGATCAGGCCGGAGGGGTTCCTCCGCTGAGCGAAGTCAACAGGTTGACGATCTCGGTGCCAATCGCACTCGAACCCGTGGTCAGAATCTTGATGATGTCGAGCGAACCCATGTGAACTCCTATGTTGGTGGGCGCTTTGTACGCCAAGCTGAAGCAGATGACTGCAGACCCCTGAGAGGCCAGACTTTTAGCCGCCGAAGCTACCGAGGTTGGTCTCAACCGAACCCATGAAAGTTTCGAGAAGACCGTCAGCAGCAAACAACGAGCCCAAGCCACCGAGGGCAGCGGCGAGAATCGATTCCATCGAACCCATGTGAATCTCCTTGAGAGGTCAGAGGTCAGCTGCCAAAAAGCACCCGACAGTGCTGTGACAGCTGCGTCACATCTGTAATGTATCCGTGACGTGGGTAACAGTAATCATACGAACGACCAGTTGGCAAAGGATTCCGACAATGGGGTCATTATTTCGACTAATAAGGTCTGCTACTGAAAAAATTCCGGCCAATCGGTCGAATTTGACCAATTCTGTCGCCGCATTGATCAACCGCCCTAAATCCTGCGGTTACCCACCAGTAAACTGAAATCATGTCTAGCGCAACCTCACTCACGCAGGTAGCTAATTTCCGGTGGCACCGCCATCAACTCGACCGAGCGGTTGCCGGTGACGCCAATCACAGCGATTGCAGCATTCTCGATCTCGGGATTCAGAACACCGGACCTGACGGAGCCGCCTGGGCCCTGCGGATCCGCGGCGTCCGCGGCGACGCCACTGAGCTCGCTCTTGCCTGGACGTTGCGCGGAGCTCCCCACTATTACCGTCGGGGTGACCTGCCTGCCATCGCCGTCGCCACGTCGCCGTTCAGCGAAGCCGATGCAGCCAAACGCATTTACGACGCGAATCGGCCCCTGAAGGCCGCCGGCATCCCGACGCTGACTGCCCTGCAAACAGTTGCTACTGCGATGCGGGATATCGTCTCGAAACCAACCGTCAAGGGCGAGATGTCCGCGCAGTTGACCAACCGAGTGACCGAGCCCTATCTGAGATTCTGCCGCCCGTGCAATGCCACTCATCTGTACGAGATGCCGTTCCGGCTCGCGGCACTCCAGGCAGGCCTCGAGCTACAGCCGGACACATCTCCCCCAGTGCTCGAACGCATTCCGGGTTGGCGCCGACGCCCATTCAGCGCCACGGGCGCAGACGCAGATTCCCGCTTCGACGTGATCCGGGGTTATCTGCGGTTCTACGGCCCCGCGACTCCTGCTCACGTCGCGTCGTTTCTCGATGCTCCGGTCAGGGACGTCAAAGCCCACTGGCCAGTCGATGCCGAGGAGATCGAGGTGAACGGCGAGAAGCGGTGGATTCTCGAACAGGACCGCGAAGACTTGTTCGGCTCCCCCACCGATTCGAGTACGCGCTTGCTCGGGCCTTTCGATCCGTATGTACAGCTCAAGGATCGGGAGACCCTGGTTCCCGATCCGACCGCCCAGAAGACGGTGTGGCCGACCCTCGGGCGACCGGGCACGGTGGTGGTCGGTGGCACGATCACCGGATTGTGGCGACCACGAGCATCCGGAAAGAAGCTGAAGGTCGCGATCACCCCGTGGGGAACATGGTCACGATCGGCCCGCGCAGCAGTGGCCGAGCAGGCCGAAATACTTGCCGAATTTCGCGGCGTCGAGCTCTCCGAACTGGTCGAAGTATCTTGATCGAGCCAGTGGCATCCGGATAATTCCAGCTCACACCCGCCCCGATTCGGAGAAGGAAACCCCCAACGATAACCTGAATGCGACCTTCGCACGCACCCTTGTTCAGGAGAGATGATGGCCGACTTCCTCTATGAGGACCTGTTGCCGATCGGTGATGACACCACCGAGTACCGATTGCTCACCACCGAAGGGGTGTCGACAGTCGAGGGACCGGACGGCCGCACCTTCCTGCAGGTCGAGCCGGAAGCGATGCGCTTGCTGACCGAAACGGCGCTGCACGACATCTCTCATTACCTGCGCACGGATCACCTGACGCAGCTCGCGAGCATCCTCGACGATCCCGAAGCGTCGAACAACGACAAGTTCGTCGCGCTCGACCTGCTCAAGAACGCCAATATCGCCGCTGCCGGCGTTCTGCCGATGTGCCAGGACACCGGAACCGCCATCGTCATGGGCAAGCGTGGACAGCACGTACTCACCCCCGGCGACGACGAGAAGTCCATTGCCCGCGGTGTCTACGACGCCTACACGCGTCTGAACCTGCGCTACTCGCAGAACGCCCCCATCACGATGTGGGACGAGAAGAACACCGGCAACAACTTGCCCGCGCAGATCGAGCTGTACGCCGATACTGCTGCCGGACATGAGAACTCGTACAAGTTCCTCTTCATGGCCAAGGGCGGCGGAAGCGCCAACAAGTCCTACCTGTACCAGGAAACCAAAGCGATCCTCAATCCCGACTCGATGATGCAGTTCCTCGAGGCGAAGATCCGCTCACTCGGCACCGCAGCCTGCCCGCCCTACCACCTTGCAATCGTCGTCGGCGGTACTTCGGCCGAGTTCGCGATGAAGACGGCGAAGTACGCGTCGGCGCACTATCTCGACGAATTGCCCACCGAAGGCGCCATCACGGGTCGCGGCTTCCGCGATCACGAGCTCGAGAAGAAGGTTTTCGAGCTGACGCAGAAGATCGGTATCGGAGCACAGTTCGGCGGCAAGTACTTCTGCCACGACGTCCGCGTCGTCCGACTCCCCCGCCACGGCGCTTCGTTGCCCGTCGCCATTGCGGTGTCCTGCTCGGCAGATCGACAGGCGAAGGCCAAGATCACCCCGGAGGGCGTGTTCCTGGAACAGCTCGAATTCAACCCGGGCCGTTTCCTGCCCGAGGTCACGGACGCTCAGCTCGACGAAGAGACGGATGGCATTTCGGGTACCGGCAAGGGCGCTGCGGTCAAGATCGATCTGACCAAGCCGATGTCGGAGATCCTCGCCGAGCTCTCCAAGCACCCGGTGAAGACTCGTCTCTCCTTGACCGGTCCGCTCGTCGTGGCACGCGACATCGCGCACGCCAAGATCAAGGAACGCCTCGACGCAGGCGAAGAGATGCCGCAGTACCTCAAGGATCACCCGGTGTACTACGCCGGCCCCGCCAAGACGCCCGACGGCATGGCGTCCGGTTCGTTCGGCCCGACCACGGCCGGCCGTATGGACTCGTACGTCGAGCAGTTCCAGGCCGCCGGTGGCTCGATGATCATGCTGGCCAAGGGAAACCGCTCCAAGCAGGTCACCGACGCCTGCAACTCGCACGGCGGTTTCTACCTCGGGTCGATCGGTGGACCGGCCGCTCGCCTGGCGCTCGACTGCATCAAGAAGGTCGACATCCTCGAGTACGCCGAACTGGGAATGGAAGCCGTCTGGAAGATCGACGTCGAGGACTTCCCCGCCTTCATCGTCGTCGACGACAAGGGCAACGACTTCTTTGCGCACACCGGTGAAGTGACCCTGACGATCGGTAAGCGTCCAGGCCTGTAGACACGTCAACAGCAAAGAGCCCCGGCGAGTTTCGATCGCCGGGGCTCTTTTGTGTCTTTGTCAGGTCCAGAGCGCGGCCACGAATACGGTCACGATCGACAAACCGCCGACGACGTGTACCAGATTCGGATTGGGCTGGCCCTTCTTCTGCTTCGCACGGGTGATCTCGGCAAGCGCCACGATGACCAGCGAAAGCACCAGCTTCACAGCAATTTTCGCGTGAATGTAGTTCTTGTCCAGGGCGCCTTCGCCCAACCCGACGATGATCAGGCCGGACACGAACTGCATCCTGGCACCCCACACCATTACCTCGGTGATCGAAGGAGCCTTGAGGACGGTGAAGTAGCTGCCGACCAGGGCAGCCATACCGAGTAGGTGAATCACTACAAAGATGTTGTATAGAACAGACATACAAGCACCTTAACTTGTACTTTGTTCTGGCCGAACGGAACTGCGACTTCTCTCAGAGAATTCCGGCTTCGGATGCGGCGGAACGATACTTCGCTGCCAATGTGTCCACCGTCTCGTGTGCGTTGAGGCCGCTGGGATTGGGCACGATCCAGAGTTTTGCCCCCTCGAAATCACGGTCCTGACGCCCGGCCTTCGCCTTCTTGTCACCGAAAGCTGTTCGATAGGCGGTGATCCCGGCGAAGGCAACGACTACTGGATTGGTTGCGCGCACGATGTTTCGGACCCGAACTCCGCCAGTTGCGAGTTCCTCCGACGTCAATTCATCCGCGCGCGCAGTTGCCCGCACCGCCAAATTGGTGATCCCCACTCCCCGATCGATCAGATGCTGTGTGTCAGCGTCCGACATACCCGCGGAAGGATCGATCGCATGCTTGATTATGCCTGCCCTCAGCAGTGCCGGGTAGAACCGATTACCCGGCCTGGCGAAATGCGCGCCTGTTGCGGCAGTCCACAGTCCCGGGTTGATACCGACGAACAACAGCCGACAATCCGGCCCGATCAGATCCTCGATCTCGGCGTCTCGGAACGATTCCAGTTCGGCACGCGTGAATCCCATGCTGCCAGTACATCAGGCCGTCACGACAGTGCTTCGCGCACCTCGTCGATCGCGTCATGCATCATCTGCTCGTACACGTCGATGTCCGGGATCGAGGCCGGACTGCTGGTGATGCTGATCGTCACAGTGTCCCCGATCCCGTGTACGCCGTGGGTCAACGACATGACCGGCGACAAACTCGGGAAGCCCGCTGTGAACCGAACGACGCCGCCTCCGAGCACCAGATCCGCGTCACCGCGCGCGACACTCGACACCACGGTGTTTCCAGTGACCTCGTCGGGTACTGCCGTGAAATCGTATTGCTGCACGCCCCAACGGACCAGCGGGCCGGGAACCGCGTTCAGCGCGAGATCCGACGCTGCGCTGGATGGATGGGACGCACGTGCGCGACGCTCGTCCATCGACTCCTTGATCAGTTGGGCTCGCTCACGAAGATCATCGACTTCCGGGAACAGCCCGACACCTGCATTGCGGAAGTGATTGCGCGCCGTGGGTGTACCTGCCTTGGCGATGGTCACCTCAGCTCCCAATTCGGGCGGTACCGAGCCGTCTCGCTCGGTGAGGTAGTTCGCCATCGCTACCGAGATGGCTGTCATCGCTCCGACTGTGACGGATACGCCGTCGCCACGGAAATCTGCGCTGTCCCGCACGACCATGCGCACCAGTCGGTGCGGTCCGGGAGGGATGTTCGAGCGCACCTTGGGACGGCTCGCCGCCTGCGGCGCAACAACTCCCGATTCGGTGTCCGCCTGGAGCTGTAACTGTGCTCGGTGCCCCGCCCGGCCGTCGCGGAACAGCGAAACGAGTTGACCCGGAAGGCGCAGGACGGCGCGGCCCAGAATCTCGGCTGTTCCGCTACGCCGCACTTCCGTCTTCTGCTTTGCGGGCGGTTGCGGCGAGAACAGCTGGCGAGCAATCGCCGACGCGCGTTTGCCGTCCGCCAGAGAATGAGCGACCTGCAGAACTGCGATCAGCGCCGGGCCACTGCAGCGCGGCACGCCGGTGACGCCGTGAAACAGGTGCAGCGTCCACGGGGACTCGCGCGGGTCGACGTGGTTCTCGAGTAGTTTCTCGATTCCGTGAATGCACGAGAGCCACGAGTTATCGGGCAGCTCATGCACTCTCACCAAGGAGGCGTCGACCGGCATGGGCTCCCACACCGGATAGTCGAGGTGCCACGGTGATTCACGAATCCGAACATTGAGATCCGGAATGAGCGACGCTCTTTCCACCACCGAGCGTCGTAGCTCGTCCATGTGCTGGCTCTGCCCGTCGAAACAGTAGAGCAGCAGCTGATCGTTCGGGATCTTCTCCGAAATCCAGAAGGTTTGGGCATCGGTGGGCGTCATCCGTAACACCGGGAGACGGTACCACCGGCTTGTCAGCTCTTTTCTGCAGCAGCTTTCAGCTGGGATAGGCCCTTCTCGAAATCCTTTCCGACAAGCTTGTCCATGCTGAAGATGAAACCGAAGATCTTGAAGAACAGATTCTTCTTTCCGGTCATCTTCCACGTCACCTGAACTTCACCGGAATTCGGCGAGATGAGAAACGTGGTGACGTTCTGCGCCTTGAACGGCTTGAGGAAGGCCAGGTCCAAAACTACTCGTTCATTCGGGACGGATTCGGTGATCACCATCGAACCGGAGCCCGCCTTCTTGTTTCCCGCCCAGGCGTACGAAGCCCCGACGCCCGCGTCAGGCCCCGCGTACGTACGCTGCATCGCCGGGTCGAGACCTTCCCACGGCGACCACTGAGTCCACTGATGGAAATCGTTGATCAACGCGAAGACGACCGGTGCTTCTGCTTTGACGATCTTCGTACGTTCTACCAGGAATTCGTTGGAATTCTGCGAAGCCATCGTCGATCTCCAATTCTCGGGCGTGACAAGTGTTCGGAATTATCCACGGTCGACGAGATCGGAGCGAGTCGACACTCAGTCCCGCAGGCACAGGCAGAAATAGTGACCGACCGGGTCGCGGTACACGCGGAAAGTCTGATGCTCCGGAATGTCGGTCACCCGCCGCGCTCCAAGGTTCGTCACCCAAGCCTCGGCGGGGTCGAGAGAATCCACGAACAGATCCAGATGGATCCCGACACCGGAGGTCGGCCAGTCCACCGGAACGAAATCCGGAGCGAGCTGAAACGCGAGCCGCTCCCCGCCGGGTCCTTCGATCACGTGCCAATCATCCTCGTCGCGAACACTTTTCCACTCGAGGACCTGGACGTAGAAGCTGGCCAATGCGGCCGGATCCGGGCAGTCCAGGACTGTGTAGTCCATACCGATGTTCGGGCGCGTCACTGTGCCTTCTTCTCCTGAACTTTCTTACGCACGAACAACAACGGAAGAACCAGCGTCGCAACGGCGGTTACCAGCCACACGACGACGGTTCCCAGAATCCACGTCGAGACACCGGAGATCGACAGATTGGAGAAGAGCGACGCCACCAACAGCGCGACAAATGTCGACACCAATCCGATTCCGCCGAGAAATGCCGGTGCATGGCGCTTTGCCACCGTGGCGATGAACGGCGCCAGGACCGACTGCGCAATCGCAAAGATCACGACCGCAACGATGAATCCGGATGTGGGCGCCGAGAAGCCCGAAAGAATCAACGACGCAACAAGAAGCCCGACAGCGGCAGAACCCAGGAAGATCGCGGCGCGAATCAGGAAGCTGATCATTCGTTGATCCTATATGTCGGATATCGAGGAGAACAGATATTCACAATCCCAGAGATTCCTGCACCTCTCGCAATGTCCGGGCAGAAGATCGGAGCCCCGAAGCCTCCTTTTCCGATAGCGGTACTTCGAGGACTCGGCCGGCACCAGCACGACCAACCATCGTGGGAAGGGACAGGCAAACGTGCTCGAGTCCGTGGACGCCGCTCTGCAAAGTCGATACCGGCAGAACCCGTTGTTCGTCCCGCAACACGACTTCCGCGATGAATGCGCTCGACAATCCGATGGCGAGGTTGGTCGCGCCCTTACCCTCGATGATCTCGTAAGCACTCTCGACTACAGACTTCGCTACTTTCGCGCGTAGGTCGGGGCCGAGGACGCCACCCGACGGTCCCACGAACGAGGTTGCCGGCACTCCGCCGATGGTTGCGCTCGACCAGAGCGGAATCTCGGAATCCCCGTGCTCGCCCACGATGAAGGCATGAACGTTCTCCACCGCGACTCCGAGTTCGGTAGCCAGCAGGAATCGCAATCGGGCCGTGTCCAGCACGGTCCCAGATCCGAAAATTCGGCCGCGGTACGACGGTCCCGCGGCCTGGATCGCTGCGTAGGTCGCCACGTCGACCGGGTTGGTGACGAAGAGAAGGACCGCGTCCGGTGACACCGCCAACAGTTGTTCGGTCAGTGTCTGCGCGATCTTGACGTTCACCGCGGCAAGTTCGAGCCGCGACTGACCGGGATGCTGTTTGGCGCCCGCGGTGACGACGACCAAGTCGGATCCCGCGGTGACCGAGATGTCATCGCCTCCGTCGACAGTGCACGGCGGTGTGAACTGGGTGCCGTGGTTGAGATCGAGAACTTCGGCCCGGACCTTTGCGCTGTTGGTGTCGTAGAGGGCGAGCGCGTCGGCCGATCCGCGTATCAGGCACGCATACGCAATTGCGGTGCCGACGCTTCCCGCACCGACAACGGACACTTTTCGTCTGGATGAACGATTCGGCGTCGTCATGGGTAAATGGTGCTCGCTTGATAACGATTTCGCAGTACAACGGATTGCCAGTCTCTTCTCAGGGTTTGGATGCAGACCTCTCAGAATCGACGTGGATGATCGCTGACATGGCTGAGGTAACCGTTCTTGCAGTTGGCGGCACCGGCGAATCCCACGTCGGCGACCACGGCGCCCGCGTGCTCGGACTCCTCAGCGCCGTCACCGACGAACTCGACAGTCGATTCGATTCTCGCTGGGTCGCTTATCCTGCGTCGTACGGTCCGGTCGCCGACGGCGGCCTGAGCTTTCGGCACAGCACCGCGATGGGTGTGAAGGCCCTCACCGCCGAAATCGCACAGACAGACGGCCCGGTCATGCTGATCGGTTACTCACAGGGATGCACCGTGATCCGCTCAGCTCTTCCGACGCTGAACCGCGCCAACAT
This sequence comes from Rhodococcus sp. MEB032, assembly GCF_030208925.1. Taxonomy (NCBI): domain Bacteria; kingdom Bacillati; phylum Actinomycetota; class Actinomycetes; order Mycobacteriales; family Nocardiaceae; genus Rhodococcus; species Rhodococcus sp. MEB032. Next base: position 159,925 of record NZ_JARVSY010000034.1, on the reverse strand, counting down.
CATCGGAGTCGGACTGATCTCCGATCCTCAACAACCGGCAGGCGTGATCGAAGGTTGTGAGGGACACGGAGTTGCCGGCGACGGACCCGATATCCAGCCGTGGATTCCGGTCAAGTGGATCGGGCACCCGCAGGACATGATCTGTAATGCCAGCGACGACAGCTACATTCGCGACATCGCAGACTTGACGCGCTGGATGTCCTTCTCGCAGGCACGCGTGTGGGCAGGAAAGGTTTGGGAACTACTTCGTAGCAATGCTTTCCAGAATGCGCAGAAGACTCGTTTCAGTCCCAAACAGTGGCGTACCGATCTACGACGCATTCGCACCGCGTTCCTCGAAGTACTTGGTTATCTGCCGACGAAGTTGAACCTGAACCGATTTCAGCTCAAGAACCCTCGCGGCGGTAGACACATCAGCTACGCGATCGAACCTCTCGACGAGAGCGGACTGACCGGGTGTGAGCTTCTGGCGTCGTGGATGAAGGTCCACGCGAGCGGCGTCGGGCAGCGCATTCACGCGGCCTGACCTTTACCGTTAGTTTACCTAACGAACCCCGGCGAGCCATTCGACGCCTCTACGTTCCTTTCATGCAACTGAGCAGAATATTGTCGTGTGCCGCCGTGACCGTCGCACTCCCCCTCACCGCCCTGGCGGCCCCGGCCGGCGCATCGCCAACCGGCAGTCTCGACTGGTCCGGTTCGTTCGGTAGTTCAGCACCCCAGCCGGTTTCGACGTTCGACGTCCAAGCCCACCGCGGCGGGCTCGGCCTGTACACGGAAAGCAGCCTGGCCGCGTTCGCGAATGCCCTCGAAATGGGCGTCAGCACACTGGAACTCGATACCCAGATCACCGAGGACGGGATCGCTGTCGTCACGCACGATCGTAAGATCTCGAACAAGAAATGCCTCGACACCGAGCCCGCAACTGCGGGTGACCCGGAGTTCCCGTACGTCGGCAAATTCGTCAACACGCTGAGCCTGCAGCAGATCAAGACCATGGACTGCGGCACTCTCCCCCTTGCCGGATACCCTGAACAGCAGAATGTTCCGGGAGCGAAAATGCAGACGCTCGAAGAAGTGCTTGCCCTGGTGAAGTCGTACAACGCACCCGGAATCAAGCTCAACATCGAGACCAAGGTGGAAGCGGGAGCGCCTCACGAGACCGCCCCGCGTGAGCAGTTCGTCTCTGTAGTCCTCGATACGATCCGGGCAGCCGGATTGTTGGACAGCGTCACCATTCAGAGCTTCGACTGGGGCTCGCTCATGCTCACCCGTCAACTCGCGCCGAGTGTCCCCGTCGTTGCGCTCACAAACGGCGACTTTCTCCAGGTAGGCAAGGACGGAGCGTCACCGTGGCTCGGCGGTCTGGACATCGATGATTTCGGTGGCGACGGCATCGCGGCGGTAGCAACCTTTGGTGCCTCCGCCTACTCCCCCGTCCAAGGAACTCCGCAGGGCGGAAAGGTCGGGGATCCCGGTTTCACCCTCTATCCGACAGCCGACATGATCGCGAGCGCACATGCGCGTGGCATGAAGGTCATCCCGTGGACCGTCGATGATCCCGCCACCATGCACGCCCTGATCGACCTCGGTGTCGACGGAATCATCACCGACTACCCCGATCGTCTCCGCGCCGTCCTGTCCGAGCGAGGCATGCCACTACCTGCACCTGCGGTCAAGAAGTAGCCTCCACCGCGCACCGAAGCAGGTACCTGAACAGGTACTACGGCCGATGTCCCCGGGGTCCCGTCGGCCGCATCCTGGACAGGTACTTGCTCGGGTGATCGGAGGTGAATTCTGATGATGTCTTTGAAGGATCAGTTGGACAACTGCGAATACCTACTTGCCGACGCGGAAATGGCAGGCGACTGGAATGCTGTCCGGCGATTCAGGGAATACAGGCTCAGGCTCGTTCGACAACTGTGCAGGCAAAGGGCCGCCGGCCTCTGCGCCTAGAAGCCCGACCTCAGCCGTATCTGAGCTGGTCCCTCTGGGCGGTTACGATCCGCCGTCGCCCGAGTCACAGTCGGGTGCTCTCACCAATTGAGCTACAGAAGGTATGGCCCGCAGCGCTTTTCGACTGCGATCATTCTCTGCCGAACCATACGGGCCCGCATCTCGTCCGCGCTACTGATTTTCGACTCGACGATCTACACCGACCACCGCTGTGAGTTCGGTTTCCGCGTCCCCGCGGGGACGTCCCCGTCGAGGCCACACCGAATCACCGCTGACCAGCAGTCGATGGAATGATGACCTGCGTGTCCATGTCCCCACCGCTGCCCGTCAAGAACGGGGTTGGCCCGACGCGGCTACGCATCCCCCTGTCGGGGCCGTGGGCGACGATCGCTGAGTACGTCGTGGCCAAGTTCGACCATCTGGACGCCGAAAACCTGTTTCGGCGGTTCGACGACGGCGAGTTCGTGGGAATCGACGGCACCTCGATCCGCCGGAGCACAGAACTCGGCGCGCACCGGTTCGTCTGGTACTACCGCGAGTTACCGGCAGAGGATCCGGTGCCGTTCCACGAGCAGATCCTGCACGTCGACGACGATCTCGTCGTGATCGACAAACCACATTTTCTCCCCACCACCCCCAGCGGCCGCTACCTGCGCGAGTCGGCGCTCGTCCGACTGCGGGTCCGCCTCGACAACCCAGATCTGACCCCGATCCATCGACTCGACCGCGGCACCGCAGGGGTGGTGATGTTCTCGGCTCGCCCCGCGACGCGCGGCGCGTACCAGTCGTTGTTCGAGAAGCGTCAGGTCACGAAGGTCTACGAGGCGGTGTCGGCGCGACCGACCCGGCGGGGCCGGGATGCACCAGCGCTCGACGTCCCTCTCGTTTACCGCAACCACATCGAAGCTCGACGCGGCGAGTTGCGGGTCGTCGTCGACGACAGCCGTGAACCCAACTCCGAGACCATGATCGAGGCGCGAGGGACGGGCGTGAGTGCCTCCGGACGTGCTGTGCTGCACACGGTTCTACGTCCGCAGTCCGGACGGATGCACCAGTTGCGGGTGCACCTGGCAGCTCTCGGCGCCGGGATCCTGGGCGACCGGCGATACCCCGACCTGCTTCCCGACGCCCCGGACGATCATTCTCTCCCACTCCAATTGCTCGCGCGGGAACTCGAATTCACCGACCCGTTGACTGGGAGAGCGCGGCGGTTTGTCACTCGTCGGGCGCTCAGTGAGACGCCCGTGTCTGACTGGTGAGCGCCCGACTCACGTCTGTGCGCTCAAGCCCTGGTGTCAAACAGGTTATCGCCAGTCGCGGGGCATGATTGCCCATCGATTCGGTTCGCGGTCGGGACGGTAACGGCTTGCCTGTGGATCGCTCAATGGTGACCGGTTCGAACAGGACGGCCACAGCGTGCATAAGATCTCGGAATGACTGGCACAACGCATGATTGGCTACCTGACCGTCACCTGGGCGTCTCTGCAACCTTGTCGCATGCGGACGAACTGATCGGCGAGATCAGCGATCTGCTCTTCCTTTACCAGACCCAAGAGGGTGGCATCGTCGGCCTACGAGAGGAGCAGGATGGCTCGGTCAGTAAGACGGTGGTGGACCGAGTGGCCCCCATGCCTCGAAAGATCCCGCTGCTGGTGGCCGATGCCCTCGTGGCGCTGCGCGCCGCCATCGAGCACACCATCTTCGCCGAGGTTGAGCAGGTGGACGGACCACTCAACGAGAAAGCAGCCAAGCTCGTCGAGATGCCAGCCTCGGAGACGTACGACGCCTTCGAGGAATGGAAGAAGAAGCGGCGCAGGAACGGTCCGGCATCGCTGCAGGCCGGAAGCGAGCTCGTCCGACGCATCGACGGTCTGCAGCCGTTCCATCGACAGAAGAACCCGCAGATGCACCCGCTGGCCCGGCTCGTGAGCCACACGAATCACGCGAAGCACAGGACACCGGCAGTCACGGCGGTCCGAATTGCCGCCTTGTACGAGGACGACCGGAGGCCGAAATCGATCGGCGAACTGCCGCAGCGCCAGGAGGCGCCGGTGCGCGCCGGTGACGTCCTCTGCGTAACGCCGTTGGGCGCGTGGGTGCCGGTCACTCTCTTTCCGACCGTCGGCATTAATCGACCGGGAACCGACGAATGGCCTATTCTGCTGAACGAGTTGGATGAGATCGCCACCTGGGTCCGCACCCAGGCGGTGCCACGCCTCATCACCGGAGCGGACCCTCCGACACCGACGCTTCCGACTCGCTATGCGATTTCAGTCGAACACGAGGACGAACGTCGCGCGATTGCGACCGGGTCGACCACTTCGGCTGCCACTCGCCACGCGCAGCGACTGGGGGCTGCGTCGTCACGAATCGACTTGATCGAGTTGCTCGGCTCGATGGACTGCTCCCTGGACTCCGCGCAGATAGAAGCGTGGCTGGCCCAGATACCCGATCATGAGGTGATCGAGAGGGTGTCACGTCTCCAGGCGACTGACGGCAAGGACCACGCCACGATGCAGCGCAACCTAAGGGTCCTAGAGCAACTGCGCACCGAGGCTGTGGGATTCACTGGGTGACGCAAGGAGAGGAGCGCAGCGACGTCGACCGTGCGCTCATGATGTCACTCGATTGGGACCCAGAGTCGACCGCACGCCGCGGAGCAGGCCAGGACGAGCTTGGCGTGGCCAGGTCGACGTCAGAATTAACCACAACACGGGGAAAATAGGCAGCGTGCCAGATCTCGACGTGGCGCCGCCGGCCCGAGCACCTCGGGCATGACAAAAACCAAGCCCAGCCTGACTTCCGGCGGAATTCGGGTTGATAACGTCGGGGCATCATGGACCTCGCTCGGGTGCATCAATGTCTGAAGTAAACAAACAAACTCCAGAAAACTCAGCGTATATCAACGCCTTCGAAAACTCCGGTGCGATTCGCTGACTAGTATCATTTCGGATTGCACGAAGATGATGCGATCGTCACTCCACTGAGCGCCTACCAATTGTTCAGGATGCACTATCTTTGGGTTAGAAGGGCAGCAGAATCAGTGCCTGACAACGACGAATCGAGGGCTACGTGTTTGAGCTGAGATACGAGGAGTACTTGGATTGGCACACGTCTGCACACAAGGGCTTCCTTTCGCCAGCGTTGACCACAGCGCTCCGGCTTGTCGAGGAACTGCTTGACCATCGTATCGACTCAGTAGACCGCGGACGCTTTCGCATCTCCACAAGTCGAGTCAAGTCAGCGCAACGATCTTTCGCCAAGCTAAATCGCGAGAAGTATGTCAGTCAAATTAATGCACTGGATGACGTGCCCGAAACGATTGATGATTTGGTGGGCCTGCGACTGATCTGCAACAACCTTTCGGACATAAACACTTTTCAAGAGATCATCGGTGAACTCCCGATCGAGAGTTCGACGACATCTCAATCTCTCGCCGTCGAGCATGATTCGCATCGAGACTACTTCGCCAGTCCGAAACCTTCGGGATACCGTGCCTACCATGTAAATCTTGTTGTACCCGTCCCACAAATGAAGGGAAACAGGCGTGTTCGGGTCGAGGTTCAAGCACGAACCTTACTCCAAGATGGTTGGGGTGAACTAACTCACGAGGACACCTATAAGCCTGGTTCCACTGTGCCGGAGTGGATTGTTGGAATGTCACTGCGTATGGCGGAACTGTTGGCTGCCGTAGATAACATCGCGCAGGATCTCCGCACCGGCCTCGACGTCGAGGCGCAACGATCGGTCCGCGAAGTTGATTCTCCGCCAATCGAAGCAGCGGTCGCTTTCGTCGCGAATGGGGACGAGGCGGCAGTCATACCTACCGAGTGTGAAGACGTATCCAGATCGACATTGAATGACGGGACTGCCGGCGTTCCGAAACGCGATCGAGACGCGGAGATTAAAGCAGCGCTCATCAGTGAGACGGCGACTGCGGTTCGCAACCTGAGAAAGCCCGTAGCACTGGCTGTCCTTTCGCAGCAACTGACGCTGGTATTTGGAACCGAGATCACCCAGGTATGGGCGAACTTCGGAGGATTCAAACACTTCCTAGAATCTGTAGCCCCCGAGGCTGAGTTGTCTGGGCCAGCCCCCGGCTATATACATCCTCCGAACACTCCGATCCCCGACGGATGGACGACAGAGGACACTGGTACCGGAGTCGTACCAGGTATAGCGCGAGAGCTCCGAACTTATGACAAGGCGCTCCCCCTCATTGGTCCCGAGAGGCTCGATCAGGTGATATTGGCTGTTGCGAACGTGTTGCAAACCCTCAAGCCGAGCCACGCCCCCGCGAGCAACCTCTCAGTGTCGGAAATCGACACATTAGCTCGCCAAGCACGTTCTGATGCCGAAAAGCGCAGTCAGTTGGTGGTCCGCCCGCACGCAAGATACGTGCTACAGGTAGCGAACCGAGCCGGACGGATTCTGCCAACAACTAGCGCGGATGACCTCCGCAAGATCCTGCTAGATCGAATTCTCAAGATGGGTGAGTTTAACGACCTGATCAGCAAATCTTCTAACACTGAGCAGGAAGTCCGGGAGTGGCTTGGCTTAGAGCCTGCACCGACGCCCAATCAGGAGAGAGACTCCTGACAGGAATGCGGACAACACTGGCCAATCGATCAACTCTCCCGGACGATCCTCGCGCATCGGGAGCATCAGCCTGCGCAATTGCGAAGCGTATCAGTGTCAGCAGATACGAAATTGTTTCCGGCACTTACGCGCGTGACCAAAGGCGTCGAACATTCGAGAGCCAGCTTCCGAATCGGGACGGGTCGATCCGCTGCGTGGCGACTCACTGTTTCGCGCTTCGGATCCAGGACTTGCTTGAGTTTCACCCCATTTTGGTCGACGCCTCGCAACAAATCGAGCAGCGAGCGCTGGAGTGCCAAATGCGTCGCGCACTAACCAAACAGCCCAGCACCCCATCGAGACCGAAATGGAACCGCCTTGGGCAGCACCTCGAAGATTAATGTTAAGTTACTCTATCGCTTCATTGAGGCCGCGCTGCGATACCGCCACGTCATCGGCGCAGTTTGCTTCTCGCTCGTATGCGGGACCTCGGATAAGCTGAGCCGGGGGTCCACGTGATCAGGGGTTAAATCAAACCTTTCAATCCTCTGACAAAAAATGCTGCCCTCCCATTTTTAGGAAAGGCAGCATTTTCACCTGAGACAGGTGATGGATCTATACATTGAACCTGAACTCCACCACATCGCCGTCAGCCATGACGTATTCCTTGCCCTCCATGCGGACCTTGCCTGCAGCCTTGGCTGCGGCCATGGAACCCGCCTCGACGAGGTCGTCGAAGGACACGATTTCAGCCTTGATGAAGCCGCGCTCGAAGTCGGTGTGAATGACGCCGGCAGCCTGGGGCGCGGTGTCACCCTTGTGGATGGTCCAGGCGCGAGCTTCCTTCGGACCAGCCGTCAGGTAGGTCTGCAGTCCGAGGGTGTGGAAGCCGGTGCGCGCGAGAGCGTGCAGGCCCGGCTCGGTCTGACCGATCGAGTCGAGCATTTCCTGGCGGTCTTCCTCGTCGAGCTCGAGGAGTTCCTGCTCGACCTTCGCGTCGAGGAACACAGCGTCGGCCGGTGCGACGGATGCGCGCAATTCCGCAACCTTCGCTGCGTCGGTGAGCACAGACTCGTCGGCGTTGAAGACGTACAGGAAGGGCTTGGTGGTGAGCAGGCTCAGCTCACGCAGCAACGAGAAATCGAGCTTGTCCTTGACGCTGAAGAGCGTCGTGCCCTCGTTGAGGAAGGCCTGAGCCTTGAGCGCCTCGTCGTGGGCCGGCTTGAGCTCCTTGTTCTTGCGAGCTTCCTTGTCCAGACGCGGGAGAGCCTTCTCCAAGGTCTGCATGTCGGCGATCACGAGCTCGGTCTCGATGACCTCGATGTCCGAGGCCGGGTCGACCTTGCCGTCGACGTGGATGACGTCGTCGTCGGCGAAGACGCGAACTACCTGGCAGATGGCGTCCGCTTCACGGATGTTGGCCAGGAACTTGTTACCCAGGCCTGCGCCCTCGGACGCTCCCTTGACGATGCCGGCAATGTCGACGAACGACACGGTCGCGGGGAGGATGCGCTCGGAGCCGAAGATCTCGGCGAGCTTCTGCAGCCGCGGATCGGGCAGCTCGACCAGACCGACGTTGGGTTCGATGGTCGCGAACGGGTAGTTCGCTGCCAACACGTCGTTGTTGGTCAGTGCATTGAAAAGGGTGGACTTGCCGACGTTGGGCAGTCCGACGATTCCGAGGGTAAGGCTCACGGTCTGTGGATTCTACGGCCTCGCGGCGACGTGACGGGTACTCGCCCCACCGTCACGTCGCGGCAGGTGATCAGTTGTAGGTATACGAGTCCACGGACGACACGATCGCAACCAGGAAGATCACGTAGAACGCGATGAACAGCACCCAGCAGATGACGGCTATCAGGAGCGAGATCTGCCCGAGCTTCTTCACCCGCTCGGACGCGTACTGCGCGCCCTGGTGATCGCCCATCGCCCACTTCGGGTAGATGTCGTGGAGATGGTTGAACGCGGCGAACGCGATAGGCCAGAAGAAGATGATCGACGCGACGGCCCATCCCGCGTTGGACTTCGGCGGACCGTACTGAGGCACCGCGTACGTGGGAGCAGCGCTGTACTGCTGGGCTGCGCTGTACTGCTGACCGGTCGGATACTGCTGTCCGGCTGAGTACTGCGGGTCGGTCGGGTACTGCTGGCCCGTCGGATATTCCTGGCCTGCTGAATATTGCTGACCGGCTGAATACTGCTGGCCCGCCGGATACTGCTGCTCCTTCGGATCCTGCGGGTCGGTCGGATATTGCGGTTCGGTCATCATTCCCCCAAAGAGTCGGATTCGGTTCTCTATCGCAGAACCTAGTGGAGACTTACCGCTGCCGTGTCACAGTGAGCGCCTACGCTCTCGAGGTGACTCGGATGCTGATCGTGCTCTTGATATGGATAGTGGGTCTCGGCACCGCCGCGCTCGCAATTGTCGCCTCGCCCGGATGGTGGGTGATCGCTGTCGTCACACTCGCGCTGGCGGCCATGGGCACCTACGACCTCACTCAGAAGTCCCACAGCATCCTCCGTAACTATCCGGTCCTGGGGCACGCGCGATTCCTCCTCGAGAAGATTCGACCGGAGATCCAGCAGTACTTCGTCGAATCATCCACCGATGGAATGCCATTCGATCGCGAAACGCGAGATCTGGTTTACGAGCGGGCAAAGGGAACACTGGCGGAAGAGCCCTTCGGGACCGAGCGCGACGTCAATGCGATCGGCTACGAGTTCATGACGCATTCGATTCGCGCACGGACCGCCCCCGACACCGTTCCCCGAGTTCGCCTCGGCGGACGCGATTGCACGAAGCCGTACGACATCGCTCTCCTGAACGTCTCCGCGATGAGCTTCGGGTCGTTGTCCGCCAACGCAATCGAAGCCCTCAACGCCGGCGCCGCCAAAGGCAGCTTCGCCCACGACACCGGCGAAGGCGCGATCAGTCCGTATCACCGCAAACACGGCGGCGATCTGATCTGGGAAATCGCCTCGGGATACTTCGGATGCCGAACCGAGGACGGCCGATTCGATCCTGACCGTTTTGCCGAGCGTGCCGGACTCGATCAGGTGAAGGCCATTTCGATCAAGCTCTCGCAAGGTGCGAAACCCGGGTTGGGTGGCGTGCTTCCCGGAGTCAAGGTCTCCCCCGAAATCGCCGAAACCCGCGGGGTACCCGTCGGCCAGACCGTGATTTCGCCACCCGCGCACACCGCGTTCAGCACCCCGGTCGAACTGGTCGATTTCATCGCGACCCTGCGAAAACTGTCGGGAGGCAAGCCGGTCGGGATGAAACTGTGTGTCGGCTCGCGTCGTGAATTCCTCGGAATCTGCAAGGCGATGATCGAACGCGGTATCACGCCCGACTTCATCATCGTGGACGGTTCCGAAGGCGGCACCGGCGCAGGTCCGGTGGAGTTCGAGGACCACATGGGCATGCCGTTGACCGAGGGCCTGATGCTGGTGCACAACGCTCTGGTGGGAACTGGTTTGCGCCCTCTCGTGAAAGTCGGCGCTTCCGGAAAGGTGGCGAGCGGTTCCGACATCGTCAAACGCATCATCCAGGGCGCAGACTTCACGATGGCGGCCCGCGCAATGATGTTCGCAGTGGGCTGTATTCAGGCCCAGATGTGCCACACCAACCGCTGCCCGGTCGGCGTTGCCACTCAGGATCCGGCACGCACCCGCGCACTCGACATCCCCGACAAGAGCGAGCGCGTCTACCGATTCCAGAAGGCAACCGTCGCCAGCGCGCAACAGATGATCGCGTCGATGGGCATCGATTCCTTCGACCAACTGCAACCGGGAATGCTCAACCGCCGCGTCGACGGTCTCACCACTCGCACCTATGCCGACCTGTTCGACTGGCTGATGCCGGGCGAACTGCTCGACTCCCCGCCGCAGAGCTGGCTCACCGATTGGATCGACGCCGACGCTCACCGATTCTGACGTCGGTCGACTCCCGCGTTTCAGATCGCGCGGATTCACCCTTCTGGTCCTACAGTGACAGATGGCCCGCTGTGACGGCGGCCACACGTGCACTAGTGGACGGAGTTCGACGATGAGCTTGACGACTGCGCCGGAACCAAATGTCGAGTACCTGAAAACCGATCCTGACCTGCCACCTGTCGGCGTCATCGACAAAACACCCATCTCCACGACTGCGCGCGTCGTCTTCCTTGTTCTCGGACTGGTCGGCGCGGGCGCCTGGTACATGATTGCGATCGTCCGCGGTGAACACATCAGTGCCGTCTGGTTCGTGTTGGCCGCAATTTGCACTTATCTGATTGCCTACCGCTTCTATGCGCGGTTGATCGAACGCAAGATCGTCAAACCCCGCGACGACGTCGCCACTCCCGCCGAGATCATGGAGAACGGCGCCGACTACATGCCGACCGATCGTCGGGTGCTGTTCGGTCACCACTTCGCGGCAATCGCCGGTGCCGGTCCCCTGGTCGGACCCGTCCTGGCCGCGCAGATGGGATACCTACCGGGAACGATCTGGATCATCGTCGGCGTCGTGTTCGCCGGGGCGGTGCAGGACTTCATGGTCCTGTGGATCTCGTCGAAGCGCCGCGGGCGCAGCCTCGGTCAGATGGCCCGCGAAGAACTCGGCCTCGTCGGCGGCGTCGCCGCACTGATCGGCGTGTTCGTCATCATGATCATCCTCATCGCGGTGCTCGGACTTGTGGTCGTCAATGCGCTCGCCGAGTCCCCGTGGGGAGTGTTCTCGATCGCGATGACCATCCCCATCGCGCTGTTCATGGGCGTGTACCTGCGGTATCTGCGGCCGGGCAAGGTTTCCGAGGTCTCCCTGATCGGCGTCGTCCTGCTTCTCCTTGCCATCGTCTCCGGCGGATGGGTTGCCGATACCGGTTGGGGCGCAGACTGGTTCACACTCTCGAAGGTCACCATCGCGTGGCTGATGATCGCGTACGGATTCGCCGCATCGGTGCTGCCGGTCTGGCTGCTCCTGGCACCGCGCGACTACCTGTCGACGTTCATGAAGGTCGGCACCATCGCGCTGCTGGCCATCGGAATTCTGGTCGCACGACCCGCGCTGAACATGCCGGCAGTGACGCCGTTCGCCTCCAACGGCGAAGGCCCGGCCTTTGCCGGTTCACTGTTCCCGTTCCTGTTCATCACCATTGCCTGTGGCGCACTCTCGGGCTTCCACGCACTGATCGCGTCCGGTACGACGCCAAAGCTGCTCGAGAAGGAAAGCCAGACCAAGATGATCGGGTACGGCGGCATGCTGACCGAATCGTTTGTCGCGATCATGGCTCTGGTCACCGCCTGCATCCTCGATCAGCACCTGTACTTCGCACTCAACGCTCCCGCGGCACTGACCGGTGGAACACCGGAAACCGCAGCCGAATACGTCAACAATCTGCCCCTCGGCACTGCCCCCATCACACCGGACGTGCTGACTCAGGCAGCCGAGGCCGTCGGCGAAGAATCGATCATCTCGCGAACCGGCGGCGCCCCGACGCTCGCGTTCGGAATGTCCGAAGTACTCAGCGACGTCTTCGGCGGCGACTCGCTGAAATCGTTCTGGTACCACTTCGCGATCATGTTCGAGGCGCTCTTCATCCTCACCACGATCGATGCCGGCACCCGCGTCGCTCGATTCATGCTCTCCGACTCGCTCGGCAACTTCGGCGGTCCGGCAAAGAAGTTCAAGGACCCGTCGTGGCGCATCGGCGCGTGGCTGTGCTCGCTGATCGTCGTCGCTGCCTGGGGCGCGATTCTGCTCATGGGTGTCACCGATCCGCTGGGCGGAATCAACACACTCTTCCCGCTCTTCGGCATCGCCAACCAGCTACTCGCCGCGATCGCGCTGACGGTGGTCATGACGATCGTCATGAAGAAGGGCTTGTTCAAATGGGCCTGGATTCCCGGCGTGCCGCTGGTGTGGGACCTGGTCGTAACCATGACCGCGTCGTACCAGAAGATCTTCTCCGACAACCCCGCGATCGGTTACTGGGCTCAGCACAACGTGTTCAAGGACGCGAAGGCTGCCGGCGAGACGGCGCACGGTTCCGCGAAGACTCCGGAGGCCATCGATGCCGTCATTCGCAACACCTTCATCCAGGGCACGTTGTCGATCATCTTCGCGTCACTGGTGATCGTCGTGGTCATCGCCGGGATCATCGTATGTGCCAAGGCAATCCGAGCGGGCGGGCTGCCGACCACCGAGTCCCCGGAAGAACCGTCGAAAATCTTCGGACCCGCCAGCTTCATTCCGACGCCCGCGGAGAAGGAAATCCAGAAAGAATGGGACGAGCTGATCAAAGCCGGGAAAGTCCGGGCGCCCGGCGCCGCACACGGAGGTGGGCACTGACCATGACGACGGCGACCATGACGGCAAAACTCACCACAGCGTTCCGCGGAACGCTGTGGTGGGTTCGCTCGGTGATGGGTGATCTCGACTATCAGCGCTACGTCGAGCACACCCGACGCCACCACGCCGACTCACCGGTAATCAGCGAACGAGAGTTCTGGCGCCGCCGTCACGCAGCAGCCGACGCCAACCCAGGCGCCCGCTGCTGCTGAATCCGGTCAGGGGCAGGTGGCCTTCGCGAGTTCGTAAATGTGGCCGGCCTGCTCGTCGGTGGGCTTGTTGCCGTTGTTCTCGGCCAGGTCGGTGATCTTGGTCTTGACCTCCGCCTCGTCCGTGCCGTTGGCGACCTCGGTACACGTGGTCGTCAAGATCTCCTCGATGTCTGCATCGTCGCGGTTCTCCGCCAACGGTGCGTAAGCCCCACGGAACGTGGCGACGAACAGCGCCGTCTTGCCCTGATCGATGGCGTTGCCCGCTGACTGTTTCGCCGTCTCGAGCGCCTGTTGCCCGCTCGTGACTGCCTCGCTGATCTTGTTCTGCGCGTTGTCCTGATCCTCGGTGCTACACGCGGTGAGCCCGAGAACGACGATTGCTGCTGCCCCGACTGCTGCTGCGATTCTCATGACGGAAATGTTAGTCCGATCAGCATGCTTCAAAACACAGTATTGCAGCGCAACACACGAGTTATCGCATGCAGTCGTTACGATCAGCTCAGCTAGATCACCGGATTCGCACATCGGCGAGGAGATCCCTGCGCCGACGGAAAGGACGATCAGTGAGCGAGCAAGACAAGGGGACGTCCGCAGGGGTGCGCAAGCGCGACCGCGGCGAGATCATCGGGCAAGGGGGTATGTGGCTCGCAAAATGGTCGTTGGTGTTGGCGTCGATTTCGCTGGGCGCCTGGATTTTCGGCTGGCTGATCGAAAAGCTCTGGGTCATCATCCTGCCGGTGGCTCTGGCTATCGTTGTTGCGACAGTCATGTGGCCGCCGACCCGCGGCATGATCAAGCGCGGGATGCCACCGGCCGCGGCAGCCGGCATCACCCTGGTGCTCTCGATCGGAATCCTGGCCGGTGTGATCGCCGGCATCGTTCCGTCAGTGGTCAGCCAGGCCCCCGAGCTCGCGAACAAGACCACCGAGGGCATCAACCAGGTTCAGGACTGGCTCCAGGGTCCGCCGCTGAACCTGAAGGACGACCAGATCGACAACGCCGTCCATGCCGTCATCACCAAGGTGCAGGAAAGTGGAACCGCCATCGCTTCAGGCGTTTTCAGCGGCGTGAGCACAGCGAGCTCGTTGTTGGTCACGCTCGGTTTGGTCCTGATTCTCGCTTTCTTCTTCATCAAGGACGGACCGAGGTTCATCCCCTGGCTCCACGCTGTCGGCGGCGGCCGTGCCGGTCGGCATCTCGAAGAGGTCCTCACCCGCATGTGGGACACGCTCGGCGGATTCATCAGGACACAAGCACTGGTGAGTCTGATCGACGCGGTCTTCATCGGCGCCGGATTGCTGATACTCGGGGTCCCGCTGGCACCGGTGCTGGCAATTCTCACGTTCATCGGTGGCTTCATCCCGATCGTCGGTGCGTTTGTCGCCGGCGCCCTGGCCGTGTTGGTTGCGCTGGTGGCCAACGGTCTCACCACCGCCATCATCGTGTTGATCATCATCCTGGCCGTTCAGCAGATCGAAGGAAACGTCCTTCAGCCTGTGCTGCAGAGCAAGTCGATGAAACTCCACGCCGTCATCGTGCTGCTTGCCGTGGCCGCCGGTAGCTCGCTGTACGGCATCGTCGGCGCCTTCCTCGCAGTGCCCGTCGCCGCTGTGGCAGCAGTTGTCATCCGGTACATCGGCGAGCAGATCGACGAACGCGCAAGCGACAACGAGCCGATGCCCGCCGGCGATGCGTCGGACATCCTCGAGGATCAAGACGACGACGCCGAGTCAGAGGTAGAGAACAAAAAGGCCTGATCAGCCCGCGATCACCTTCACCGAGGAGCCTGCACGTCCGCGAATGACGTGCAGGCGACTCGGGATTCGCTGCCTCATCTCGTCCACGTGACTGACGATGCCCACCACTCGTCCACCGTCGCGAAGCTCGTCCAACACAGCCATCACCGAGTCGAGGGTGTCGGCGTCGAGAGTGCCGAATCCTTCGTCGATGAACATCGTGTCGAGAACGATTCCGCCGGACTCCGCCGCAACCACATCGGCAAGTCCGAGGGCCAAAGACAACGACGCCAAGAATGATTCACCGCCCGAGAGCGTCTTCGCCGAGCGAACGACACCCGTGAAGTCGTCCCGGATGTCGAGCCCCAGACCGCCGCGGCGACCCCGAGAACCTGCCTCGTCACTGTGCACGAACTCGTATCTGCCCCCGGACATCCGCTGCAGCCGAACCGATGCCGACACGGCGATCTCTTCCAACCGCGACGCGAGTACATAAGCCCTCAGCGACATCTTGCGACTGTTCTGCCCTTTACCGGCGATCACGTCGGCAAGCGCCGCGAGTTCGTCGTGCAGTTCCCGCTCAGGTGCAACCGCTTCGTATGCCTTCTCGAGTTGTCCGCTGAACCGTTCGAGATCCGACACACGGTTCTCGGCCAGGGAAGCAGCTGCAACAGCCGAGTTCACCACCTCGGCGCACTGAAGAGCACGCTCGCGAGGACCGTCGACGTCGACTGTCTCGACTTCGCTCACCGCAACGACCTCGGGGTCGTCGAGGACCGTCCGAGCGGCCACCTCGAGGTCGCGTGCTTTGGCGAGTTCCGTTTCGATCGCCGCGATTCGGGCCGGCGATCTCACCCCTTCGATCGCAGCCTCGACCGAATCGAATCCAGCAGCGGCCGCCGCAGCGGCCAGTTTGGTCGACAGTTCCGCCGATCGCGCCTGCGCACGAACGGCGTCGTCACGCATCTCAGACGCCGCCGAGGCAGCGGAGGCAAGCCTTTCGAACCACGAGCGCCGAGCAGCGATGGTCGAATCTTCTCCCACCGCAGCGACGATCGCCGCTCGAATCTGCTCGACCGTGGCCGACAGAGTCGTCGTACGCTCGGTCAGTGCCGCCAATTCGGCCGTCAGAGAAGCGGATTCCTGTTGCAGCTCGCCGTCACGCTCGTTGAGATGCCCGAGCTTGTCGGCCAACCCTCCAACCTGACCGGCAGAGTGGGTCGCCTCGTCAACGGCGTTCCGAGCCGCGGCGCGGAGCCTGTCGAGTTCTGCGACGTCGCCGTCCCCGCCGCGGGCGATCACCCGGTCGATGTCACGGTCGACGGTTACCTGGCGGTCGACTACCTTGCTCAGGGCTTTCTCGGCCGCACGCTCGGCTGCGGACGCGACTTCCAGATCGGGCTCGGTGACCGTCACGACATCAGACTGCGCCGGCGCAGGGTGTTCACGCGAACCACACACCTGGCATGGGTCACCGGGCGCGAGTGAACTCGCCAACTCCGCCGCCATGCCCTCGATACGCTTCTGCACGAGGTCGAGCCAGCGCCCGCGAGCACTCTGATGGGCGTCGCGCGCATCCAACACCTGCACACGAATCTTCTCGGCTTGCGCACGCAGAGAGACGAATTCATGAGCCGCTGCCGCAGCATCCGATGCTTTGGCCAGTGCAGCTTCGAGGCCGGGCAGAGTGGCATGCGCGCGTTGCGCATCGTCCAATCTTTGGCCGGCCGAGCGCACCAGTTCCGGTAGTTGAGTTCGTTCAACCGCGATGGCATCCATGCGCTCGGACAGGGCGTCTCGCCGAACTCCGAGTTTCTCGATCTCGGCTTCCGCCGCATCGGCTCTGCGAGCGTCCTCCGCCATCGCGTCGAGACGAACGATCTCGTCACGCCAGGTCCGGATCCGAGCTACGACGCGTTGACGCTCGTCGTCGGTGGGTGGCCACACCTCCGGCACAAAAATCTCCGGACCGTCCGTTGCGGAGTAGGTCGACATCGCTGCGGTCATCGATTCGAGTGCGGCAGCGAGGTGCAAGCCGGCAGCGTCCACATCGCCGGCGACAGCGGCCACCGGCAGTGCGCGCTTGGCGGTCTCGAGTTCAGCGCCGATCACAGCTCTTTGGGCGGCGCCCGTATTGAATGCTGCGAGTTCAGCGGTCGCACGATTACGGCGAGCGACCAGATCTGCGGTTCGCTGCGCCGCCGACAGAACCCGATTAGCCTCGGCTGCTGCATCTTTCGCGGTCACCAGCTCCGCAAGACTTGCATCGCGGGTGTCCTGAGCCTCGGCGAGGAGTTTGCGCGACCATTCCAGTGGGTGTGCCTCGGCGCCTACCTCGAGTCCCGCAGCTGTCTCGACCTTCGCGAGCAGCAGCCGCACGGATTGCTCCCTGGCCGCGAGCGCGGTCGCACTTGCCTTTCGCTTGGCGTCGAACCATGCCTCGACGGAGACAAAACGTTTGGTGTCGAACAGACGCTCGAGCAGTTTGCCTCGCTCGTCACTCTCGGCACGCAGGAATTTGGCGAACTCACCCTGCGGCAAGAGCACCACCTGGAAGAACTGATCAGCGCTCATGCCCATGAGGCGGTTGATCTCGTCACCGATGTCAGGGATGCGCGAAAGATTCTCGCCGCGGCCGTCCAACCACGTCAGTGTGGCCTTTGCATTCTCTGTGATCGAACCGGTGCCACGCTTCTTCGGGCGCGAATACTCTGGACTACGAACAAGTTTGATTCTGCGACCACTGATGGTCGCTTCGAGTTCCACGCGCGGCACCGAACCGGCGGGCGCGTGATCGGACAGTAGCCGTTTGCCCTCGTTGCGCGCACCCGGCACCCGCCCGTACAGGGCGAACGCAACCGCGTCGAGGATCGTGGTCTTGCCTGCCCCGGTGTCACCGTGCAGAAGGAACAGCCCGTCTGCACCCAAACGGTCGAAGTCGACTTCGACAGTGTCGGCAAAGGGCCCGAAAGAGCTGACTTCGAGTTTGTGCAGCCTCACGCGGTTTCACTCAGTTCTACCGTGGACTCCTCGGCGCGCGCGGCAGCGCTGAGCGCTTCGGCCATCAACGTGACCTCCCGCTCGGACGGGTCACTACGCACGGCCGAGACAAAGCCACGGGCGATCTCCATGTCGGTTCGACCCCGTACCGCGTCGCGATACTTGAGATCCGATTGTCCTTCCGGCCTTTGCCATTCGAGGTGAACGGCAAAGGGGAAACGTGCCTGGAGCTGCCTCATGGCATCGACGGGACGAACCGGGTCGGTGAGCAAAGCGGAGACGTAGCACTGCTCGGAATCGGCGTACTTCGACTCGGTGAGAAGATCCTCGAGAGTTCCCGTCACCTGGCTCAGCCCTCGAATCACCGGAAGATCGAGGCGCTGCACCGACGACAGACCGGCTGCGTCGAGTTCGATCAAAAGCGCAGCCTTGCGGTGGCTGCGCTCACCGAACGAATACGGCAACGGTGAACCTGAGTACCGCACACTCTCCGAGAGCATCTGCGGAGAATGCAGGTGTCCGAGGGCGACATAGTCGACGCCGTCGAATTCGCCCACTGCGACGGTCTCCACTCCGCCGACCGAAATGGAGCGTTCCGATTCAGACGCCTCACCGCCCACGACGAAGGCATGCGCGAGCAGTACCGACCGAGTCAACGGATCGGTAGCTGTTCGTTCGGCGAGGTCTCGCCGAACACGCGACATGGCCGCTCCGAGGATGTCGGAATGAGTACGAGCCCGGGGCACGTCCAACTCGACGCGCGTGATCTCCGGCTCGAGATACGGAATCCCGTAAAAGGCGACGGGCCCGAACTGATCGCTCAGCATCACCGGAGTACCGATCTGGCCGACTCGGGTGATCAAGTGCAAGCCGCCGGCAGCGGCAAAGGATGCCCCGGCTCCGAGCCGCACCGCGGAATCGTGATTGCCGGAAGTCGCGACGATGACCGCCCCCGCCGCCCGGATTGCCTCGAAGCCTCGATTGCACACGGTGACCGCGTCGGAACTGGGAATCGAGCGGTCGTAGATGTCCCCCGGCACGACCACGACGTCGACGCCGTGTTCGCGGACGGAATCTGCGATGGAACCGAGCACACTCGCCTGATCGGCCAGCAGATCGACGCCGTGAAAGGTGCGACCTATATGCCAATCGGAGGTGTGCAGAATCTTCATGAATCCGACGGTAGAGCAGCCCACCGACACCGCCGATCTCCCACGCTGACGGCTTCGTCGGTGTGCCCCAACCCACGAGCGTCCGGTGACCCTGCACACAATCCGTCCGGTTCGTTTGGCGAAGAACCCGAAACCATCGCGCCATCGCGTCGATAAATGCGCCAGCCACGACCCGCACAAACACGGCCGACAACGCAAGAACCGCTAATGTCGTTATGTGTCTGCAACCCAACGTGCTCGCTCCGGGGTACCGCTGGACAAGCGATCGCTCATCGTGACCGTCCCCGGCCTGCCCTGGTGGGGAGTGATCCTGCTTGCTGCCGGTGTGACCGCCGTCGGCGTACTGATCGATGCCACCGGAGGCGGCGGAGAGCTCACCGCGGTGTTCTCGACGTTCTACTTCCTGGGCTGTCTCTTCGCTGTGGTTGCCGCTTCGAACAAAGCACTCTTCACCGCGATGGCCCAACCGCCGTTGCTGCTCTTCGCTGCGGTGCCGATCGGGCACACGCTCATCGGCAAGGACAACAGCACCGCGCTGCGCGATATCGCGATCAACATCGCGTACCCGTTGGTCAACCGCTTTCCGATCATGTTGGCCGCAACCGTGGTCGTGCTGATCATCGGTGGCTTCCGATACTTCCTGCTCAATCAGCGCCCCACCGGGCCCGCGCGCTCGACCCGCTCCCGCCGCTCGGCGGCCACCACTCGTGACTCCTCTGCGGCTGCCACGCGAGAACAACCCGCACCCGAGACCGGGCGTCGCCGCAGAGTCTCGGACGCGCCCGTCCCCGGGCCGCCGCGTCGCCGCGCCCCCGAGGTGGACGAGCAGCCCGCCTACCGAAGCACCCCCAGGCGCGAGTCAATCCAGGACGAGCGTCCGCTGCCGCCTCGGAGAAGCCCTCAGCCACCCAGGGTCGATCGCACGCACCAACCGCCTACGCGTCGCCCCCAGCCCGACAGTCGGCCCGTGGCAGACGACGACTACCCGTCGTACGGTCGCCGCCGGGCGCCCGAGCCCACTCCGTCGCCCAGACGTGAGGAGCGGATGGAGCCCTTCTTCGCTTCGGGGGACGACGTATCGCCGCCGCTGCCCCCTCGCCGCCGCCCACCCGGAGTCGATCTTCCGGCGTATCCGCCGCCGCGAGTTCGGTACCGCGATCGCGAAGAGCCCTGACAGACGCGCCCGGTAGTACAAAAAAAATGCGGGGCACCTTCCAGATGGAAGGTGCCCCGCATTTTCGTGTTTCAGGACGTGCGCGCTGCTCGCAATTCACGGGGAAGGGCGAACACCAGAGTCTCGTTGGCAGTGGTGACGGGTTGAACGTCGTTGTATCCGTGCTCGGCAAGGAGTTCGATCACGCCGCGCACGAGCACTTCGGGTACCGATGCGCCTGACGTGATGCCGACTGTCTGGACACCCTCGAGCCACGCGAGATCGACCTCACGGGCGTAGTCGACCAGGTACGACGCGGCAGCGCCCGCCCCGAGCGCGACCTCGACCAGGCGAACCGAGTTGGACGAGTTCCGCGAACCCACCACGATCACGAGATCGCACTCGGGAGCCATCGCCTTGACCGCGACCTGACGGTTCTGCGTGGCGTAGCAGATGTCGTCGGACGGCGGGTCCTGCAGATTGGGGAAGCGCTCACGCAGGCGCGCGACGGTCTGCATCGTCTCGTCGACGCTCAGTGTGGTCTGGGAAAGCCAGATGACCTTCGACTCGTCACGAACCGTGACCGCGTCGACCGAATCCGGGCCGTCGACGATGGTGACGTGATCGGGAGCCTCACCTGCGGTGCCCTCGACCTCTTCGTGGCCTTCGTGGCCGATGAGCAGAATGTCGTAATCGTCGCGGGCGAATCGCTTTGCTTCCTGGTGCACCTTCGTGACCAGGGGGCACGTTGCGTCGATCGTGCGCAGGTTCCGCTCGGCAGCCGAGTCGTGGACGGCCGGCGACACACCGTGCGCCGAGAACACGAGCAACGATCCCTCGGGAACCTCGTCGGTTTCGTCGACGAAGATCACGCCCTGATCTTCGAGCGTCTCGACGACGTGGCGATTGTGGACGATCTCCTTACGCACGTAGATGGGTGCGCCGTGCTTCTCGAGGGCCTTCTCGACGGTCTCGACCGCGCGGTCGACGCCGGCGCAGTAGCCGCGAGGCTCGGCGAGGAGCACGCGCTTGGCGCTGCCCTTGCGGGTGGACGGCGAATCAGCCGAGTGCGCGATACCGAGATTGAGAGGAACAGCCGAAGACATGTGACCAGCCTACTGGCACCTCGAACGTGAGACACTCCGGCAAACGTGAACACCTCGGTTTCGGGCTCCGACCGAAGGTTCCGAAGTAAACGAGTACGGCCGTCACAGGCAAGTCGGCTACCGATTGTCGGAGCTTTGCGGCAAGCTGTGGGAATGATCCGACCACCGTTCGTGGCGCGCGTTGCCGCGGGACTCGCCGTCACCGCGATGGAAGAGGCAAAGAAGCTGCCCACCACCGCCGTCGCCCTGCCGATGACCGCCGTGAGCCAGATGCTGCAGACAAGCATGCGCGTGCAGCAGTCGATCACCTCGTTGGCCATCAAGGGCGATCAGGCATTTG
Source organism: Rhodococcus sp. MEB032 (assembly GCF_030208925.1). Classification (NCBI taxonomy): domain Bacteria; kingdom Bacillati; phylum Actinomycetota; class Actinomycetes; order Mycobacteriales; family Nocardiaceae; genus Rhodococcus; species Rhodococcus sp. MEB032. The sequence continues at coordinate 138,341 of NZ_JARVSY010000034.1, read as the reverse complement.
CACTGATCAACTGGTCTTCCGAGGACGAACAGCCCGAGTGGGCGGTCTTCGACGAAGACGTCGACGCGCCTGCTGACCCGACGTCTTCCACCGGATCGACCACCGCTGACACCCCGACCAACGCCGGTCGCTTCGCGCTCTACTCGCTCGAGCCGACGGCCCCCATCGAGGAACCCGCACCCGTCGCCGAGTCCGAATCCATGGCAGCTACGACGGACGGACCTGCCGAAGAGCCCGAGATCGTCACCGAACTCGACTACCCCAACCTCACACTCGCACAGCTCCGTGCGCGCATCCGGACGCTCAGCATCGACGAGCTGACCGCAGTCCTGGACTACGAGAATGCGACGCTCGCTCGCGCACCGTTCCAGACCATGCTCACCAACCGCATCACCACAGCCAAGGCAAAGTGACTTCCGCAACGCCCCCCGCTTCATCGCAGCGATCGTCCGGCGCCAGCAGCGCTGAGCAGCCGTGGCCGGTCCGCACGGTTTCCGCCAAGGTCGCCGGCTGGATCGATCGGCTCGGCAGTATCTGGGTCGAAGGTCAGATCACCCAGATCAATGCACGCCCCGGCACCCGAACGGCCTTTCTCGTCCTGCGTGATCCGTCGGCAGACATGTCGCTGTCGATCACGTGCTCACCGCAGTTGTTGCACAACTCCCCGGTGCCGTTAACGGAGGGCTCGCGAGTCGTGATGTTCGGCAAGCTCTCGTTCTACACCGGACGCGGAACGGTGTCGTTGCGTGTCACCGAGATTCGCGCCGTGGGTATCGGTGAGCTGCTTGCCCGCATCGAGAGACTGCGCGCCTTGCTCGCCGCCGAGGGCTTGTTCGATCCGCGGCTCAAACGGCCGCTTCCGTTTCTGCCCGGCACGATCGGCCTGATCACGGGCCGAGCCAGTGCGGCCGAGAAGGATGTCGTCTCAGTCGCCCATCGTCGTTGGCCAGCAGTTGCCATCGCAGTGCGTAACACCGCGGTTCAGGGCCCGACTGCTGTTCCCCAGATCATCGAAGCGCTGAAGGAACTCGACGCCAACCCGGTAGTCGACGTCATCATCCTCGCTCGCGGCGGCGGTAGCGTCGAGGATCTCCTGCCGTTCTCCGACGAAGCGCTGTGCCGCGCCATCGTGGCCTGCACGACGCCCATCGTCAGTGCCATCGGACACGAGCCGGACAGCCCGCTCAGTGACCACGTCGCCGACCTGCGCGCAGCCACACCCACGGACGCGGCCAAGCGCGTCGTACCCGACGCGGTTGCGGAAGCTGCCCTGGTTGCGGATCTGCGTGACCGCAGCGCGGCGGCACTGCGCAGCTGGGTCAAGCGTGAGTCTCATCTGATCGAACAGTTGCGCACTCGACCGGTCATGGCATCGCCGCTGCTCGCGGTGGACCGTCGCGCCGAGGAGGTCGAAAGGCTCCAAGCCGCCGGACGACGCGATGTGACTCGGTTGATCGACTCCGAGTCCCGAACGATCGAGCATCTGCGCGCCCGGCTCACCACGCTGGGCCCCGCCGCGACGCTGGCCCGCGGATACGCAGTCGTGCAACGTGTTGTCGCCGACGGCGATCCGGAGGTTCTGCGCTCGGTCGAGGACGCGCCACCCGGTACCCAGATTCGAGTTCGACTTGCAGACGGCGCCGTTCGCGCCGCAGTGATGGGAAGAGAAAAATGAGCAACGCCACCGACACCGACATCAACGAACTCGGCTACGAGGCAGCCCGGGACGAACTGGTGAGCGTCGTGAAGATTCTCGAACAGGGCGGTCTGGACCTCGACGCGTCACTCTCACTGTGGGAGCGAGGCGAAGCGTTGGCCAAGCGCTGTGAAGAGCACTTGGCCGGCGCGAGGGCCCGCGTCGAAAAGGCTCTGGCCGAAGCGGACGAGTAGCGTCCGCTCCGACCGCAAATCCTATGGCGTGATCGGCTGCGCTGCGCCGACCTTCTCGGCAAGAATCCGGAACTCTTCCGGCGTCGCCGCGCCCGTGAGCAACAGGCGAACATCCCCGACGTCCGTGACCCAGATCGACTCGACACCTTCGCCGCCGAAGACGTTCCACGTATCGGCACCGACGGTCTCGACTCCGGTCGCGAATCGCTGTCCACCGGCAACATGTGACACCAACGGGAATTCCTCGGCGTTGCTCTGTGTCAGCTGGATGTAGCGACCACTGGTCGTGATGAATCCCACAGTGCTCGAATCTCCGCCGCCGTCGCCGGAGATGATCTTGCGACTGCCGGAGTTCGGAGTCCACCCGTCCGGAACACCGGGATTACGAATGGGAAATCCGAGTTCCTTCGCGTCGTAGTTCAGAGCTGCGTCCACGTCTACGCTCGGGATAGGCCCCTGCGTCGGGCCGCCAGGACTGAACGTGCACTGGCTGGCGATGCCCGCAATGATGATGCAGAACAGCACCAACGGTACGAGAGACCAGACCATGTCTTTGTTGTCTTCGAGAATGCGGGGTTTCTTCGATGCCACACCCCCAGTATCCAGGTACTCCGCAGTAGATACGATTCCCGGTCCCCCTTGAGCGAGACAAAACGTCTCTGCGGCGACCCGACAGCGCACGTAGCCGCTCCCATCTGGGACAATGACGCCTGAAGAAACCACTGCGTCGACACACCCCGTCGACCGCGACCGCGCCAGGAGGCACCGCACATGACGGCCAGCAGCACTCATCGTGAGACCCCGGACCGTAACCTCGCACTCGAATTGGTCCGAGTCACCGAAGCCGGTGCTATGGCTGCCGGCCGCTGGGTAGGCCGCGGCGACAAGGAAGGCGGCGACGGAGCAGCCGTCGACGCCATGCGTCAGCTCGTCTCCTCAGTCTCGATGCGCGGCATCGTCGTCATCGGTGAAGGCGAGAAGGACGAAGCGCCGATGCTGTTCAACGGCGAAGAGGTCGGAAACGGCGACGGCCCCGACTGTGACTTCGCCGTCGACCCGGTCGACGGCACCACCTTGATGTCCAAGGGCATGCCCAACGCGATCTCTGTTCTGGCTGTTGCCGAGCGCGGCGCGATGTTCGATCCGTCGGCCGTGTTCTACATGGAGAAGATCGCTGTCGGGCCGGATGCCGCAGATGTCATCGACATCAGCGCACCGATCGCCGAGAACATCAAGCGCGTGGCCAAGGTCAAGAAGGCGTCGGTCTCCGACATCACGATCTGCATCCTGGACCGCCCGCGTCACAACCAGCTGATCCAGGACGTTCGCGACACCGGCGCTCGTATCCGTCTGATCTCCGACGGTGACGTTGCCGGCGCGATCGCCGCAGCGCGTCCGGAGTCCGGCACCGACATGCTCGTGGGCATCGGCGGAACGCCAGAGGGCATCATCGCCGCAGCAGCCATGCGCTGCATGGGTGGATCGTTGCAGGGCAAGCTGGCCCCCACCGACGACGAAGAGCGTCAGAAGGCCATCGACGCTGGTCACGATCTCGATCGGATCCTGTCCACCGAAGATCTCGTCTCGGGCGAGAACGTCTTCTTCTGCGCCACCGGCGTCACCGACGGTGACCTCCTGCGCGGCGTCCGCTACTACGGCGGCGGCGCCAGCACGCAGTCCATCGTGATGCGTAGCAAGTCCGGCACCGTTCGCATGATCGACGCGTACCACCGTCTCGAGAAGCTGCGCGAGTACAGCTCCGTCGACTTCGACGGCGAAGAGGGCGCGGTTCCCCCGACGTTCTGATGGGCTCCGCCCCGTGAGTGGTTAGGGAGTCCCTGCACTCCTTAACCGCTCACGGGGGACGTAGTCCCCTACCCGCTCTCGAAAAGTGGCAATGTGGAGCCATGACGGAGAGCAACGATCAACAGTTCCGAATCGAACACGACACCATGGGCGAAGTTCGGGTGCCCATCGACGCACTGTGGCGAGCACAGACCCAGCGTGCAGTCGAGAACTTCCCGATCAGCGGGCGCCCGCTCGAGCGCACCCAGATCCGCGCAATGGGCCTGCTGAAAGCAGCGTGTGCGCAGGTCAACAAGGACCTCGGACTCCTCGACGCGGACAAGGCCGACGCAATCATCGCCGCCGCGAACGAGATCGCCGAAGGCAAGCACGACGATCAGTTCCCCATCGACGTCTTCCAGACCGGCTCGGGAACCAGTTCGAACATGAACGCCAACGAGGTCATCGCATCCATCGCGAAGGCCGCCGGTGTGGACGTACATCCCAATGATCACGTCAACATGTCGCAGTCCTCCAACGACACCTTCCCCACCGCCACGCATGTCGCAGCTACCGAAGCAGCGGTCACCGATCTTGTTCCGGCACTGGAACATCTGCATGCTGCGCTTGCCACGAAGGCGACCGAGTGGAAGACCGTCGTCAAATCCGGACGCACCCATCTGATGGACGCTGTGCCGGTCACGCTCGGTCAGGAGTTCGGCGGCTACGCACGTCAGATCGAGGCCGGCATCGAGCGCGTCAACGCAACACTCCCCCGCCTCGGCGAGCTGCCGATCGGCGGAACAGCAGTCGGCACCGGTCTCAATGCTCCGGATGGATTCGGCCCCAAAGTTGTTGCCGAACTGGTCAAGTCGACCGGTGTCGACGCGCTGACTCCGGCGAAGAACAGCTTCGAAGCGCAGGCCGCGCGTGACGGACTGGTCGAGGCATCGGGCGCGCTGCGGACCATCGCCGTCTCACTGACGAAGATTGCCAACGACATTCGGTGGATGGGATCGGGTCCGCTGACCGGGCTCGGCGAGATCGCACTCCCCGATCTGCAGCCGGGTAGCTCGATCATGCCCGGAAAGGTGAACCCGGTCCTGCCCGAGGCAACCACTCAGGTTGCGGCTCAGGTGATCGGAAACGACGCCGCCATCGCGTGGGGTGGCGCAGCCGGAGCTTTCGAACTCAACGTCTACATCCCGGTCATGGCTCGCAACCTGCTGGAGTCGTTCACCTTGCTGGCCAACGTCTCTCGACTGTTCGCCGACAAGTGCGTGAGCGGACTGGTCGCGCACGAGGAGCACCTCAAGACACTCGCCGAATCTTCGCCGTCGATCGTGACGCCCCTCAACTCGGCAATCGGTTACGAGGAAGCCGCAGCCGTCGCGAAGCAGGCACTCAAGGAGAAGAAGACGATCCGTCAGGTCGTCATCGAGCGCGGACTCGTCCCGGACAAGCTGAGCGAGGAAGAACTCGACAAGCGTCTCGACGTTCTGGCGATGGCGAAGGTCAAGGACTGAACAAACAACAGAGTGGCGGTTTCCACTTCGGAAACCGCCACTCTTTTCCCTACACCGTAGTGGTTGCCCGCCACTCGTCGGTGCGATCGGGGCTCGCCTCGGCCAATGCTTTCAGCGTCGCTTCGCGATCGAAATCCTTGCCGTACACGGGAGTTCCCGGCTGCTGACGCCAGGAATCGTCGATCGTTCCCGCATCGACGGGATCGAAGCCCAACTGATTGATCAGATTGGTCTCGATGACCGGGGCACCTGCGACCGCACCGCTGAGAATCCCCGCCGGTAGATCAACCACGTTCTTCTGCGGAATGCTCACGATGACCAGCTCGGCACCCTCGGCGGCCTCGGTGCTGCGGACTGCCTTCGCACCCGTCTCGGCTTCCAGTTCTGCAAGCGTGTCCGGGGTCCGCGAGTTCGAGACGCGCACGTCGTGACCGAGCGCAGCGAGCCTACGTGTGAGCGTGCCACCGATCTGACCGGCTCCGATGATTCCGATGCGCATGATCCTGCTCCTTCGTCGTGTGGAGTGGCGATCGCGCCACCGCTGCATTCGTCAACGACGAGAACGCACCGGGTCATTCCGCACCGGCCATTTCAACTCCCGTTGATTCAATCGGTTGACGAATCGAGTGCGAGTTTGATGCGAACACTGACCGGGTCGGTCTGCAATCCGCGAAAGGCAGAGGCCGTCAGCGCCGATCTGATCTTCCCCGACGCAAATGTCTTCACCCGCGCCGGCACGTCGTCGTCCGGCATGATCTGGGCCTGTCCGGCCACCCACTCGCCGCGGCGACGGATCCGAACCTTCGGCGTCGCAGAGATATTGGCACCCCACCCCGCGCCGGTGCCATGCTGCGCAATGACCCACGCCTCGTCACCGTCGTAGGTGATCGCAACGGGCACTCGGCGGGTCAGACCGGTTCGGCGTCCAACCGTCTCGATCTCGGTCATCAACGACGGCATCAAACCGATCCGATTCAATCCGGTGACCAGCGGATTGGCGAAATACTTCCCGACTGCGACTTCGATTCTTCGTTTTCGTGCAACTGACGTCGGTACCGGCATGTCGTTTCCTCTCCTCCGAAGCTGGTGCTCGAAGCAACAGCTCTATACCGCACGATATAACCACTGTTCGGGGAGTTTTGCCACCAAGAATCTTCGTCGATACCCACCACCTGCACACAACACTTGACTGTGTCTGTCGGTTACATCTAGTCTCAGATTCGTTCCTATACCGATCGACATACTGGGAGGCAGTGATGAACACACCTCGAGACGCCTCGTTGCCATGACCGGCCCGCAGACGCGTTGTCCGATCGCCGCAGCGCGTCGCAAGTGGGGAGTACCAAGAGAATCAGCGGCACCAGATGATTCGAACAGCACTGCGATTGCATACGATGGCGGGATGGCCGACTCCGATTCCCGCACTCTGATGCTGGTCGGCGCCATCAATGCCTTCCGTGAACACGGGATCGCGACGACCTCGCTCACCGAGATCGTCGAACGCTCGGGAGCTCCCCGCGGGTCGGTGTACCACTACTTTCCCGAGGGCAAAGGACAGCTGGCCGGCGAAGCAGTTGCCTACTTCGGCCGGGGCGTCAGTGCCGCCATCAGTTCGATGATCGCTCAGTCTTCCCCACCGGAGATCATCGACGCGGTTGTCACGATATTTCGAAACAGCTTGGTAGAGAGCGATTTCACCTCCTCCTGTCCGGTCGCAGCCGCGGCAGTGGAGGGCGCGTCGACGCCGGCGGCATTAACTGCTGCGGGCGAATCCTTCACCTCGTGGGAATCGCTTCTCACATCGTTCTTCTGGCAGCAGGGACAGCCGTCCGAGACTGCAGCACAGTGGGCAACCGTCGTGATCGCGTCAATCGAAGGCGCAACCCTGATGGCAAAAGCTCAGCACACCACGGCGCCTCTCGATCGCATCGGCGCTCACCTCAAGGCTCTGGTCTCGGCCCCGAGCTGACCAACCCTCTTTCTTCCAACCGCTGCTGCCGTCCGCGCAGGAGCAGAGATGGCGTACAAACATGTCTCACACACTTGCACCGGCGCCCTCGGCGCCCATGATGACCAAGTCCCGTCGATTCACTGCGCTGATCTTCATCTGCCTCGCCGAACTCCTTGTCGTGCTGGACAACACAGTGGTCAACGTCGCACTGCCGACGATGAGCGTCGACTTGTTCGCCAGCGTCAGCGACCTGCAATGGATCGTCGACGCGTACACGTTGACCTTCGCCGGGTTCCTACTCACTTTCGGCCACCTGGGTGACCGCTTCGGACGCCGCCGAGTGATGATCATCGGCTTGATCGGCGTCGGTGCGATGTCGCTCGTCGGCGCCTTGGCTTCCAACCTCGAACAGGTGATCATGGCGCGAGCCGCCATGGGTGTCTTTGCCGCAGCGGTCTTTCCGGCTACATTGGCCATGATCACCAACATCTTCACCGACGCCAGAGAACGAGCCATCGCCATCGCGGCCTGGACCGCAATGGCCGGCTTCGCGATTGCCATCGGCCCGACTGCGGGCGGCTGGCTTCTCGAGCACTTCTCCTGGCACTCGGTGTTCTGGATGAACGTTCCGGCAGCATTGTTGGTCATCGTGGGTGTGCTGCTGGTTGTTCCGGAATCGAAGGCGCTCCACGTCGGCCGATTCGATTTCGTCGGAACAATCTTGTCGCTACTGGGCATCGTCATTCTGGTGTGGACCATCATCGACGCACCACATCGCGGATGGGTGTCGACATTCAGCATCACGGGATACCTCTCTGCGACAGTGTTTTTGGCCGCATTCGTCGCATGGGAACTGCGCACCGACGCGCCGATCCTGAACATGAATCTCTTCCGAATCCGGCGGTTTTCTTTCCCCGCCTTGGCTATTGCTGTCAGCTACTTCAGCATGTTCGGATTCTTGTTCCTGATCACGCAGTACTTCCAGGGCGTTCGGGAGTACTCGCCGCTCGAATTCGGCATCCACTCTTTGCCTTTCGCTGCAGCTGTCGCCGTGGGCGCCCCAGTCGCCACCTTGGCGGCACAGAAACTCGGCACGACCGCAGTGATGGTGTTCGGCCTCCTGGTACTCAGCGGCGGGATGTTCCTGGCGGGTCGGACGACCGTCGAGACGCCCTACCTCGGACCCGTCGTGATCTCGATGGTTCTCATGGGTCTGGGCCTCGCAATTGTCCAGGGACCGGCGACCGACTCCATCATGTCCTCGGTACCCCTCGACGAAGCGGGCGCAGGTTCGGCAGTCAACGACACGACGCGTGAGCTCGGCGGGACCCTGGGCGTCGCCGTCATCGGTTCGATCGTCGCCTCGTACTACACGTCCAAGGTGGCTCCGATCGTCGACGCCATTCCCGACGCCGTGATGTCGGCGCAGGAGAAAGGCTTCGCTCGTGAGTCCGTGCTCAGCGTCATCGAAATCCGCTCCCGCGACATCAGTCCGCTCTTCGAGCAGCAGAAGGACAGTCTGATCTACACGATGAAGACCGCATGCCTGGAAGGCTTCGCCATCGCGTCGTACTTCACGGTCGGAGCAGCATTGATCACCGCTCTGCTGGTCGCGTTGTTGCTCCCTTGGAAGCCGGTCACGGAAGGCTCCATTCTCGGCAGTCTGACAACCAAGACCCCGAAGTAGCTACAAGGTTTCCCGATTTGTCCCAATATCAGCCCGCCGTTCCCCGATACTGGATTGACCGAGTGGTACCGACGACAACCCTGCTAGGGAGAATCTCGTGTCCATCACCAGTAGAAACAGCCCGCGACTGTCGGCAGCGGCGGTTCCGGTAGTACTGACGGTCGCCCTGCTCGCCGGATGCTCGTCCGATTCAGACACCACCTCGGCGCCCGGGCCGGTCGTCAGCGACGCCAGCCCGGGTCTCGACGCCGGGGTGCCGATCCCGGACGGGCAAATCGACGACGCGGTCGGGAAGCTCGACGGCCTCGCGAACGACCTCATGGCAAGTTCCGGTGTTCCCGGCATGGCGGTGGCCGTGGTGCACGGAGGTAAGACTGTGTACGCAAAGGGATTCGGGGTTCGCGAGTTGGGTAAGAGCGCCACCGTCGATGCCGACACCGTGTTCCAACTGGCATCGGTGTCGAAATCGGTCGGGGCCACGGTGGTCGCCCACGAAGTCGGAATCGGGACCGTCGACTGGGACACTCCGGTGATCTCGAAACTGCCGGGGTTTGCGCTTGCCGATCCGTGGGTGACCGACCACCTCACGATCTCCGATCTCTACACGCATCGGTCGGGGTTACCGGACCACGCCGGCGACGGGCTGGAGGACCTGGGCTACAACCGGGCCCAGGTGCTCGAAAAACTTCGCCAACTTCCGCTCAATCCATTCCGAATCACATACGAGTACACGAACTTCGGCGTCACTGCCGGTGCGGAGGCCGTTGCAGCCGCGGCGGGCACCGATTGGGAAACGCTGTCGCAGAACACGATCTACGGTCCGCTCGGTATGACTTCGACGTCTTCGCGGTTCGCCGATTACCAAGCCCGAGAAAATCGAACAGTCGGCCACATCCTCGAAGACGGAAAGTACAAGGTAGGGCCGGTTCGGGACGCCGACGCCCAATCCCCCGCCGGTGGAGTCAGCTCCTCGGTGAACGACATGGCCAAGTGGTTGGACATGGTGCTGTCGGGCGGCCGGTATCAGGGGCAGCAGGTCGTTCAGACGGAGGCGCTCGTGCCAGCAGTCAACCCGGAAATCGTCTCGCGCCATGCGCAGGAAATCGGGGAACGTTCCGGCTTCTACGGCTACGGGTTCAACGTTTCCGACAGCGCGGCAGGCCGTGTGACCGCCAGCCACTCCGGCGCCTTCCTGCTCGGTGCCGGGACCAATTTCGTCACGATTCCCTCCGCTGACGTCGGCATAGTCGTTCTGACCAACGGCACGCCCACCGGCGTCGCAGAGACCTTGACCGCCGAATTCGCCGATCTGGTGCAGTTCGGGAAGATCACCCGCGAGTGGCGCCCGCTGTACGAAGCGTCCTTTGCCTCACAAGCCGACCCTGAGGGCGAACTTGCCGGGAAGACGCCGCCGGCCTCCCCCGCTCCCGCGCCACCGACAGACCAATTGACCGGCGACTACGGCAATCCGTACTGGGGTCCCGCGCTCGTGACGCAGCAGAACGGTGCGCTGACCTTGACCATGGGTCCCGCGGCCGCGACGTACCCTCTGACCCACTGGGACGGAAACACCTTCACGTTCCCGCTCAGCGGCGAGAACGCACCGGCCGGGACGGTCTCGAAGGCCACCTTCGACGGAAACTCGCTAACCTTGGAGTACTTCGATCACGATCATCTCGGTACCTTCATCCGGGCAACACCGGCCGAATAATCAGCCAAGGACACCCCATGAGTAGTTCGACAGCCACGGTGAACGCAATGTTCGCGGCCCTCACCGATTTCGACGTGGACGCCGCAGCCGAATTGATGACAGACGACATCGTCTGGCAGAACGTCTCGCTCCCCACCCTGCGAGGCAAGAAGACCGTCGTGCGAGCGCTTCGTCTGGTCACCAAGCCTTCACTGAAATTCGAGGCGGAGATGCACCACATCGTCGGCGACGAGTCCACGGTGCTCACCGAACGCACCGACATCCTCACTGTCGGACCGTTGCGCATCGAGTTCTGGGTATGCGGAACTTTCGAACTGCGCGACGGCAAGGTCTGCGTCTGGCGGGACTACTTCAGTCTGCGAGACGTCGCGTGGGGCGTGGTGACCGCGGTCGGCCGCGCAGTCGTCGGGACCGGGACACGAAGTAGGCTTGCTCCGGCCTGAAATCACCTGCCGAAAGCGAGCGAACCTGCCATGTCCGAAAACACCACGCCTGACTCCTTCGACGCCGGATTGGCTGTGCGCACCGAAGTCATGGGGACCGATTTCGTCGACGCCGCCTTCGAGCGCACTCGGGGAACGGACAGCGAAGAACTGCAGAACTTCGTGACGGCCAACGTCTGGGGTTCGGTATGGACGCGTCCCGGACTCGATCGCCGCAGTCGCAGTCTGATCAATCTGGGGATGCTGATCGCGCTGCGCGCCGAGAACGAACTCAAAGGCCACGTACGTGGGGCATTGCGAAACGGCTTGACGCGCACCGAGATCGTCGAAACCGTGATCCACGCGAGCGCGTATTGCGGCGCTCCGGCCGGACTGGCGGCGATGCGTGTCGTGCAGGAAGTTCTCGACAACGAACTGGGACCGCTGCAAAACTGAACAACTTCAAACCCAGGCATCTCCCCGTGCAGACCGAAGTCCGCACGGGGAGATCACTTCTCAGGAAGTGGGGCCGAACTCCTCGAGCATGTCGGTCACCAACTCGGCGATCGGCGAACGCTCACTGCGCGTGAGTGTGATGTGCGCAAAAAGCGGGTGCCCCTTGAGCTTTTCGATGACGGCCGCAACTCCGTCGTGCCTGCCCACTCGCAGGTTGTCACGCTGCGCGACGTCGTGCGTGAGGACCACTCGCGAGCCGGTTCCCAGACGAGAAAGCACTGTCAGCAGAACATTTCGTTCGAGCGACTGCGCTTCGTCGACGATCACGAACGAATCGTGCAGCGACCGACCGCGAATATGCGTCAGCGGCAACACTTCCAGCATTCCGCGGGCGAGAACCTCCTCGAGAACCTCTGGCGAGGCCAACCCGTCGAGAGTGTCGAAAACGGCCTGAGCCCACGGGCCCATCTTCTCGCTCTCACTACCAGGAAGGTAGCCGAGTTCTTGTCCGCCAACGGCATACAACGGACGGAAGACGACAACCTTGCGCTGAGTGCGGCGTTCGAGAACGGCTTCCAAACCTGCTGTCAGAGCCAAGGCCGACTTACCGGTGCCCGCCTTACCACCGAGAGAGATGATGCCGATGCTCTCGTCCATGAGGAGATCGAGCGCAATGCGCTGCTCGGCGGAGCGGCCGTGCAACCCGAACGCCTCGCGCTCACCGCGCACCAACTGGATGCGCTTGTCGGGAGTCACCCGACCGAGGGCGCTCGACGAACCACCGAGCAGGCGAAGACCCGTGTGACACGGCAGATCTCGCGCTTCGTCGAGGTCCAGGTAACCCTCGTTGAACAGCTCGTCGATGTCCGTCGAGGCGACGTCCAGCTCGGTCATGCCCGTCCATCCGGATGGCACGACGTCGTGAGCGTGGTACTCGTCGGCAGGTAGTCCCACCGCGCCTGCCTTCACACGAAGCGGAATGTCCTTACTGACGAGGACTACGTCCTTGCCCTCCGCCGCAAGGTTCAGCGCGCACGCCAGAATCCTCGAATCGTTACTGTCCGTGCGGAATCCGACGGGTAAGACCGCAGGGTCGGTGTGATTGAGTTCGACCTGCAGTGTCCCGTTCTCGGTGCCGATCGGTACCGGACGGTCGAGGCGGCTGTATTCGATCCGGAGATCGTCGAGCATGCGGAGCGATTCTCGGGCGAACCATCCCAGTTCGTGGTGGTGCCGTTTGCCTTCGAGTTCGCTGATCACGACGAGTGGCAGTACCACGTGGTGTTCGGCGAATCGAGTGACAGCCCATGGATCGGACAGTAGTACCGAGGTATCCAAGACGTACGTGCGAAGTGCATCTCCCGAATGATTCCCGGCTGATTGATCAGCCCGGGCCGAGTGGGCAGAGACGGAGCGTGATGCAGTCACGTTGGGCTCCTAGGTCTGCGCGGCACCCGCGCAAACTCAGCTCGCTGGGCCGGACGGCTCTGGTGTCAGGTGACGCTGTGTCAGCTGAAACAAGGGCCGGGCGCCGGCCCTCTCGTACTGAGTGTTTCAGTCACGATCAGAACCTCCCGCACAAGTAACTTCTGGTTACTCGTTACTGCCGACGGTACTGCGGATCGGACACTCGCGCCACGGAACGAGCCGCACATCTGGTGAACGCCAGGTAACAAAATGCCACTCGTGTGATTCAGCGTCACTCAGGACTCGATCAGACCCCACTTGGCGGCGCGCACCGCTGCCTGAACCCGCGAATTGGTTCCGGTCTTGACGAAGATGTTCTCGAGATGGGTGGCGACGGTGCGACGGCTGACGAACAACTCCTCGGCGATCTCGACATTGCCCGCGCCCCTGGCCACCAATTGCAGTACTTGAATCTCCCGTGGGCTCAGATGGACACGATCGAGCGCCACCTGGTCCCCCACGACGCGCGAGCAGGCTGCGCTGGACGCCGCCACCACCTCCCGTACGCGATCGACGACGCCGGAATCCGCGAAGCTCATGTGCAGCAATCCGGTCACCTCACGGCCGGAGAACCCCAATGCGACCGAGGCACCCTCGGCGTACCCGGACGGCCGCAGAACATCGGTGACCATCTCGACCTGCTCGAATCGTGGCACGTCCTGCCAGAACACGGGCACGCCCGAAGCCTCGCGAATGATGCCGAAGAGATTGCGATCGGCGACGAAGTCGTCGAGCAGGAACTCGAGCACCCTGTCGTCGTATCCGGAACTCGCCAGAGCCCGATGCCTTCCGCTCGACGGGTCTCGGTACGTGACAGCCGCAGCCGAGTACGCGAGTCCACGTGCGCGGAGTTCTTCGGCGCACAGGCCGAGAATGCCGTACGCCCCGGCCGCCGGCGATCGCGGCGCGAACATGTCAGGTCCAGCGCCGCGATCAGGCAGTACAGACGTCATCACACCAATCTAACCAATCGTGTGAGCTAGGCCACGACCAGTGAATCGGCCGGCTTCTTGTCCGCCCACGGACGTGCCGCTTCGAAGTTCGCGGCAGTCCGCAGGACCAGTGCGTCCCGGCGGTGACGTGCGGCGATCTGCAGCCCCACCGGTCGACCGTCGGCGGTGAATCCGGCGGGCACGGTGATCGCCGGATTGTTGAGCATGTTGTACGGGTAGGTGAAGAGCCAATCGAGCAACTGCTCACGCAGCGACGCACCCTCGAGCCACGACGGCGCGAACTGACTGAGCGGGAACGTGGCCGAAGCCAAGGTCGGCGAGACCAACACGTCGTAGTCGTTCATGAACGCGGTCCACGTGTCCCACATGACGCCGCGGAATGCGTCGGCCCGCCCGACGTCGACACCGGTGAGCCGCTCGGCCTCGTGCATGATCTCGATCAGGTTGTCGTCGACCTCGCCGCGCTGGTTCTCCCAGTCGAGCAAGTCGTATTCGGAAGCGAAACCGGGAACCCAGATGCCGTTCCACATCGACTCCGACGGATTTCCCCACTGCGGGGTCGCCTCGGTGATCCGGGCACCCAATTCCTCGAATGCCGACAACGCGTCGAGACACACCGCCAGCACCTCCGGATCAACATGGCCGAGACCGAGATTCGTCGACCACGCGACGCGAAGCCCCTTCACGTCACCCTTCGCCGCTTCGACGTACGAGGTCTCCGCACGCTCGATCGAGAGCGGATCCGCATTGTCCGGCCCGGCCATGATGTCGAGCATGAGCGCGTTGTCGGCGACGGTCCTGGTGATCGGACCGTGGTACGCCCAGTTGTAGAACCGCCCGGCCAGAATGGTCTGCGGAATGACGCCGGTGGTCGGTTTGAGCCCGACGACCCCGCAGAGTGCCGACGGGATACGCACCGATCCGGCGCCGTCACTGCCCTCGGCAAGTGGCCCGAGGCCTGCAGCCACGGCAGCCGACGCACCGCCGCTGGACCCGCCCGCGCTGTTGCCGAGCTTCCACGGGTTGTGCGTCGGCCCGTACAGGTGGTTGTCCGTGCCACCGTAGTAACCACTTTCGGGAGTGTTCGTCTTTCCCAGGAACAGTCCGCCGGCGCCTCGCAGCCTGTCCACGACGACGGCATTTCCCGTCGCGATGTTGTCGGCCATCGGCTTCATCCCGAACGTGGTCGGCAGCCCGTCGACTGCCGTCAGATCTTTGATCGTGAACGGAACGCCGTGCAGCGGGCCGAGCTTCTCGCCCGCTTCCTGTTGCCGTGAGAGTTCGGCCGCATCGCGCGTCACCTGCTCGCGATCGAACTGCACTATCGCGTTGATCGACGGATTGACGGCGTCGACGCGCTGGATCATCGCTTCGGCAATCTCGTTGGGCGAGAGACTGTTCGACGCGACCGACGCCGCCATCTCGGTAGCGGAGAGCCAATGCAGATTCTGTTCGGTCATGGGGTTTCCTTCGCCGGAGGGGTGATGCTCTCAGGCTAGGAAGCACCGAACTCGGCCACCATCGGTCATGTGACCGATGCCACAATCCGCGACTGGCAAAAAACCAGCGGCCCGGCCCCTAAAAAGGGACCGGGCCGTCGGTGAAGGAATTCCTAGACGTTCTTGCTGAGCAGGCCCCAGTTCTCGAGACCGTCGTACAGCGGAAGGTCGAGAGCGAGCTTGGCGACGCGCGCACGCAGCGCCGGCAGATCCGCGTTGCCGGCCAGAGCGGTACCGATGATGTCGGCGACCTCGGTGAACTCGGCATCGCCGAATCCGCGAGTGGCCAACGCTGCGGTACCGATACGCAGACCGGAGGTGGTCATCGGCGGGCGGGGATCGAACGGAACAGCGTTGCGGTTGACCGTGATGCCGATTTCGTGCAGAAGGTCCTCACCCTGCTGGCCGTCGAGCTGCGAGTTACGCAGGTCCACGAGCACGAGGTGGACGTCTGTGCCGCCGGTCAAGACGCTGATGCCCTGGTCTGCGACGTCCTTGTTGCCCAGACGCTCGGCAAGGATGCGCGCACCGGAAAGGGTGCGTGCCTGACGATCCTTGAACTCTTCACCGGCAGCGATCTTGAAGGTGACTGCCTTGGCCGCGATGGCGTGCATGAGCGGTCCACCCTGCTGACCGGGGAAGACAGCAGAGTTGAGCTTCTTGGCCCACTCTTTCTTCGCCAGGATCAGGCCCGAACGCGGACCACCGAGGGTCTTGTGGACGGTCGAGGAGACGACGTCTGCGTACGGGACGGGCGACGGGTGCAAGCCTGCCGCAACCAGTCCGGCGAAGTGAGCCATGTCCACCCACAGGTACGCCCCGACCTCGTCGGCGATCGCACGGAACGCCGCGAAGTCCTGCTGACGCGGGTACGCGGACCAGCCGGCAACGATGACCTTCGGCTTCTCGGCGAGGGCGATCGAGCGCACCTCGTCCATGTCGATGCGGTGATCTTCCTTGCTGACGCCGTAGGACGCGACGTCGTACAACTTGCCGGAGAAGTTGAGCTTCATGCCGTGCGTGAGGTGACCGCCGTGTGCAAGGTCGAGGCCGAGCAGCTTCTCACCCGGGTTCATCAGTGCCATCAGAACAGAAGCGTTGGCCTGTGCGCCCGAGTGCGGCTGAACGTTCGCGAACTCTGCACCGAAGAGTTCCTTCGCACGGTTGCGCGCCAGATCCTCGATGACGTCGACGTGCTCGCAACCGCCGTAGTAACGACGTCCCGGGTAGCCCTCGGCGTACTTGTTGGTCAGGACGCTGCCCTGAGCCTGCAGAACCGAGCGGGGAACGAAGTTCTCCGACGCGATCATCTCGAGCGTGTCGCGCTGACGAGCCAATTCACCAGCCATCGCCTCGGCGACTTCGGGGTCGAGTTCGGCGAGTGATGCAGAGTTGACGTCGGAGCCGGGCACAGCGGTCATCGAGGAATCTCCAAGCTGGATGCGGAAACGAATGCGTCCAGTCTACGAAGTTCGCTCCCGCCGTCTCCACCCGGCACTAGGCAGCACGCAGAGAGCTGGGGACCAGCGGCTCGTCGAGCAGCCTGCGGAAGCGTTCGGTGCGCTCCGCGCCCACCGGCACCTCGTCCAGCCAGCCCCCGAGCAGCCGGTATCCCTCGACATACGTGCTGGTGTATGCCCGCCACAGCGGCGAAGACAGGAACTTGAGCGATTGGCGAGCGCGTTCCGGCGTCGACAGCGACCACCGTTCGAGGAACAGCGCCACGTCGTCGAGGCTGCGCCCCTCGTCGTGCAACATCAGCGCCGCATCCTGCCGGACACTCAGCAGTTGCCCCGACGCGGCGGAGAGCCGTTGCGCCTTTTCCCCGTCGAAAGACAAGCCGAGGTCGGCGTAGATGTCCTGCGCCCACAAACCCCAGTCCGGGCCGACAATCGCTTCCAGCGCCAAATCCGCGAGGCCTTCGGCCATGATGCACTGCGGCGTGTTGACCAGGAACAGTGTCTGCTCGAGCTGGCCCGAACCGACCAGACCGGCTTCCTTACGGCAATGCTCGGTGTGATGGCCGGGGTAGGACTCGTGCGCGATCAGCCGCGGTAGGTTGGCCATGAACTGCGGCAGATCCGAATTGATCGCAACCTTGGAGCGGTAGTCACCGAGGTAGTAGTTGAAGCCGGACCACGGCTTGTCCCCCACCACTTCGTATTCGACGGTTTCCGACGCGGGAAGCCCGAACGTGCCGCGGACCAGATCGCGCAGCGCACTCGACATTGCCTCGACGCATTCGTTCAGTTTCGCCGCGGGGATCTCGTCGGCCTTGCGATGGGCCTGCACCCGCTGCGCCAGCGGTCCCGGACCGGGCAGAACTTCACCCATCAACCGGTGAGCGTCGCTGTAGGCGTCCTCGTTTCCCTTCTCGATTCGGACGTCGAAGTACGCCTCGACCTCGTCCACGAAGCCGATGTCATCACCCGCGAACTTGCGCCCGGAGCATTCCAGGGCGCGAAGGTGTACGTCGACGAAGTGGGCGCGTTCGGCATTCAGACCACTTCCGGCCAACTCGCCCCGCAATTCACGAGCCGTGCGGGCAAGTTCACGCGGATCGGGCTTCGGGGCGCTCTCGATCTGCTTACGCAGCGCCGGGTCACCGGTGAATGCGTCGACGAACCCGTCTTCGAGACGGTCGAAACCCAGTCCGAGCAGCAGGTATTGGCGAACAAGTGTGTCTGGATCCATAACGACCGAGCCTAGTCGCTCGCTCCGGAATGCCACCCGGCGAAAGTCCCGGACGTGGCACCGAGCACAATCCGACTATGCACTCGGATCGTGCGCACACGCGCCTGGCTTGCTCGCATAGCTGTTTCGTCCGCCGGGCCCCGGGTTCACTACGTGCCGGTGAGCTGGGCTGATGGCGCGCACCAACGAATCGAGTCCCTACGTCGAGTTCGACCGCAAGCAGTGGCGGACACTGCGTAAGTCGACGCCACTGGTGTTGACCGAGGACGAGTTGTACGGCCTGCGTGGTCTCGGCGAGCAGATCGATCTCGAAGAAGTTGCCGAGGTTTATCTCCCCCTCGCACGTCTGATCCACCTACAGGTAGCGGCACGCCAACGACTGTTCGCGGCCACCGCGACCTTCCTCGGCGAGAAGCATCCCGACCGTCAGGTGCCCTTCGTCATCGGCGTCGCCGGTTCGGTCGCGGTCGGAAAATCCACGACTGCTCGTGTGCTGCAAGCTCTCCTGGCCCGCTGGGATCACCATCCGCGCGTCGACCTCGTCACCACGGACGGATTCCTCTATCCGACCAGGGAACTCCAGCGTCGGGGCATCATGCACCGCAAGGGTTTTCCCGAAAGCTACGATCGCCGCAAGCTGTTGCGCTTCGTCACCGAAGTCAAGTCCGGGGCGGAAGAGGTAGCGGCGCCGGTCTATTCGCATACGTCGTACGACATCATCCCGGGCCAGTACCACCTGATCCGCCAGCCCGACATCCTCATCATCGAGGGCCTCAACGTCCTGCAGACCGGCCCGCGTCTGATGGTCTCCGATCTGTTCGACTTCTCGATCTACGTCGACGCCCGCATCGAGGACATCGAAGCCTGGTACATCCAGCGGTTCCTCGCGCTACGCAACACGTCGTTCGCCGATCCGAACGCCCACTTTCACCACTACTCCGGCCTCTCCGACCGTGACGCGACTATCGCGGCGAAGGAGATCTGGAACTCGATCAATCACCCGAACCTGGTGGAGAACATTCTCCCCACCCGTCCCCGCGCAACCCTGGTGCTGCGCAAGGACGCCGATCACACGATCAACCGGCTGCGGCTGCGCAAGCTCTGAGACGGCTCAGGCGCCGAACCGGCGGTGGCGCGCCGCGTAATCGCGCAAGGCTCGAAGAAAGTCGACTCGACGGAACTCGGGCCAGTACGCCTCGGTGAACCAGATCTCCGAATAGGCGCTCTGCCACAACAGGAATCCGGAGAGCCGCTGCTCACCGGAGGTGCGGATCACCAGATCGGGATCGGGCTGTCCCGACGTGTACAGATGCCCGTCGATGCCGTCGACCGTGACGGCCTGGATCAGTTCGTCTCCGCTCAGGCCCGCACCGATCTTGTCGCGCAGGAGCGATTGGACGGCGTCGGCGATCTCCTGACGCCCGCCGTATCCGATCGCGACGTTGACATGTGTCCCGGTTCGGCCGCTCGTCCCCGCCGCCGCTTCCCGCAAGCGCCTGGACTGCTCGGGAGGCAGAAGATCGAGAGCACCGACGATCTGCACACTCCAGTTCTTGCCGGGCCCGGAGATCTCTTCGACGACGTCGGTGATGATTTCGAGGAGGGTGTCGAGCTCTTCCGGCTCGCGGCGCAGGTTCTCGGTCGAGAGCAGGTAGATGGTTGCCATCTCGATTCCGGCGGCGTCGCACCACTCGAGCAATTCGGCAATTTTGAGCGCGCCCATGCGGTGCCCGTGACTGACATCGGTGAAGCCGTTCTCGCGAGCCCATCGCCGATTTCCGTCACACATCACGGCTACGTGCCGTGGGTGCGCGAGACCGTCGAGATGACTGAGGAGTCGTCGCTCGTAGATGCTGTACAGCAGTCCGCGCAGATTCACCGTGACATCACCATGGTGTCAAAGACTACGCCCGGCAGTGACAGCCACATGCGAGCGCCGTCACGCTTTTTGTACGCGTCGAAAACCCGCAGGTAGGTTATGCTACTGATGCGTAACCTACGGTACCGTAGGTTACGCGGTTCGCAACAGTACGGAACGAGAGGGGTTGCACATGACGGCATTCGGGCTCGACGAGCTTCCGGTCAAACCACGCATGCGCGGTTGGATCCATCTGTGGGCGCTCGGTGTCTCCGTCGTCGCGGGCATCGTTCTCGTCTCCGTAGCCGGCGCTCAGGTCGGCGCCAAAGCGGCTTGGGCAACCGCGATCTACAGCGTCACGATCTGCGGCCTCTTCGGCATCAGTGCGACGTATCACCGCATCCAGTGGCAGACGGTCAAGGGCCGTACGTGGATGAAGCGTGCGGACCATTCGATGATCTTTCTCTTCATCGCCGGCAGCTACACACCGTTCGCCATGCTCGGCCTCCCGACTCACACCGGCAAGATCATCCTCGCGATCGTGTGGGCAGGCGCGCTCGCCGGCGTCGCACTCAAGATGCTCTGGCCCACCGCCCCGAAATGGGTGGGAGTCCCGCTCTACCTGCTCCTCGGTTGGGCGATCGTTCCCGTGGTCGGTGAACTGACGCACCAGGTCGGTGTGGCGCCTATGGTGCTGCTGCTCGTCGGCGGAATCTTCTACAGCGTCGGCGCAATTCTGTACGCGACGAAATGGCCAAACCCGTGGCCCACGACGTTCGGGCATCACGAGTTCTTCCACGCCGCGACGGTCGTCGCAGCGATCTGCCACTACATCGCGGTATGGCTCGTCGTGTTCAACTGACTCGCCAGTTCCACCACCGTCGTCACCGGCCGATCACACACGAATCCCCGACAGATGTACGCGGCTTCACCACCGTCGACGAGGGGTCGATCTGCAAGCAGCGGTGAAGAATCCGGGGCACCCCCGACAACCACTGCACCACCCGGCGCAAGCCGGCGGGCATCGGCCAACAGCGAACCTTCCCCGACGACGGCCACCTGTATCGGACCACGCAACGACGCTTCCGCCACCGCGAGCCAGTGCCCCGCCGACCGAGGCGCACGCTCGAGCGGCAGCGTGGCCCTCGCCAGCGCGTCCGCCGCGGCCTGGGCGTAACGAGAAGAGCGCTCGGCATCGGTCAACGCCGCTGCGGTCAACAGAGCCTCCGCGACGCTCGACGCACCGGACGGCGTCGCGCCGTCCAACGGGTCTCGGGGCCGAGTCACGAGCGACTCCGCGAAATCGGCCGTGTCGAACCAGCTTCCCGGCTCGGCCGGATCAGCGAAGTGGTCGACAGCGACGTCGAGCAACTGCTGCGCCGCATCGAGCCACCGCGCCAATCCCGTTGCCTGGTATAGAGCCAGGAGGCCGGTGGCCAACATTGCGTAATCCTCGAGCACGCCCGTCGGGGCGCCGACAGCCCCGCCGAGGGAAGCGCGACGCAAGTGACCGTCCACCAGGTGAAGGTCGAGAAGAGCGCCTGCGCACTCGGCCGCCGCGGTGATCCAGTCGGGTCGGTCCAGGGCAAGTCCGGCTTCCGTCAAGGCCGTGACGGTCAACCCGTTCCAGGCCGTCACCACCTTGTCGTCGCGGCCGGGCTGTGGACGCTGAGCCCGGGCGGCACGGAGAGCGTCGGAGACCGTCTGCCAGCGCGACCAGTCGTCGGGGTCACGGAGCAACTGCAGTACCGACGCACCCTCTTCGAAGGTTCCGGTATCGGTGACCCGGAACAACTCCGACGCCCACTGCCCGTCCTCCGCGCCGAGAATCTCGACCAGCTGCGTCGGCGTCCATACGTACGTGAGGCCTTCGACGCCGTCGGTGTCGGCATCGAGAGCCGAAGCGAAGCAACCGTTCTCGGTCAGCAGATCGGAGAGCAGGAACCTTGCGGTCTCCTCGGTGACGCGAGTGGCGAGGTCCGATCCGGTGCGCCGCGCCCAGTGCGCGTAGAACCGCAGGAGCAGCGCATTGTCGTAGAGCATCTTCTCGAAGTGCGGAACCACCCACTCGGCATCGACCGAGTACCGCGAGAAACCGCCACCCAACTGGTCGTAGATCCCGCCACGTGCCATTGCTTCGGCGGTGCGCTCGATGCCGCCGAGGATCTCGCCCGAACCCGTTCGCTCGTACTGTCGGAGCAGCCCCTCCAGTAGTGCCGACGGTGGAAACTTCGGTGCCCCACCGAATCCCCCGCGCGGGACGTCCTCGTCGCCGAGGATCGACCGGCCCGCCGCGTTCAGCAGCTCGGCGTCGATGGGTGCTCCGCCGTACGGAATCCCGCCCGACGCGCGCTGAAGTTCCGTGACGATCGACTGCGCCGCGTTGTCGACCTCGTCGCGCCGATTCGTGAAGGTGTCGACTATCGCTTCGAGAAGCTGTGTGAACGAAGGCATTCCGCCGCGAGGCGTCGGCGGGTAGTACGTGCCGCAGTAGAACGGTGAACCGTCGGGAGTCAGGAAACAGGTCATGGGCCAGCCGCCCTGGCCGGTCATCGCAACTGTCGCATTCATGTAGACGGCGTCGATGTCGGGACGTTCTTCTCGGTCCACCTTCACACAGACGAAGTTCGCGTTCATGACGGCCGCGATCTCGTCGTTCTCGAACGACTCGTGCGCCATGACGTGGCACCAGTGGCACGCCGAGTATCCGATCGAGAGGAGAATCGGCACGTTGCGCTCGCGCGCCCACTCCATCGCTTCTTCGCCCCACTGTTGCCAGTGGACCGGATTGTCGGCGTGCTGACGCAGGTAAGGGCTCGAGGACCCACCCAGGTTGTTCCGCATCCGTGGGTCCATCGCCGCTACCTCGTTCGTCTCAGGATTCTTGCTTGGGCTTCTTCTCGGTAGAGACGTTGGGTTCCGCCGGGCTCGGAGCAGTGATAGCTCCCCGGTCGGTGCCTTCGTCTGCCTGCTGATCGAGTTCGGGATGATCCGGTTCGAACGTCTCCGGCAGCTTCTTGAGCTGGCGGTTCATCGACCGAACCAGGAGGATCACACCGATGAGCAGCGCAAGAATCACCAGCAGGCCGACCGGAGACGACTTTCCGAACTCCGGGCCGGATGGGTTACTGGGCGTCTGAGCAAGAAATTGTGTGGTGCCGAGAACTACCTCGGCGGACAGAGCATTCACTTCTGAGCGTCCTCTTCGAGACCTGCGAACAGGTCGGTTTCCGGAATGGACGTGGTGACCCGCGTCTTGGCGAGCTCGAATTCCTCGGTGGGCCAGATCTTCTGCTGAATGTCGAGCGGCACAGCGAAGAACGAACCGTTGGGATCGATCTGCGTCGCGTGTGCGCGCAGAGCATCGTCACGCTGGGGAAAGTAGTCGCCGCACGTGACCTGAGTGGTCACCCGGACCATCATGTCGCCGCGTTCGGTCTTCCACTTCTTGAGCCAGTCCGCCATCGGGAACGGCTCTCCGCGACGCTCGTACTCCTCCTGGAAGAGTTCGAGGCGCTTACGGATGAATCCGTGCGAGTAGTAGACCTTCTTGATTTCCCACGGCTGACCGTCCTCGGGGAAGTACTCGGGATCGGCGGCGGCTTCGTAGGCTGCCATCGTCACCTCGTGGCACCGGATGTGATCCGGGTGCGGGTATCCGCCGTTCTCGTCGTACGTCGTGACGACGTGGGGACGGAACTCGCGAATCACCTTGACCAGAGCGCGCGTCGACTCTTCGAGCGGAACGAGGGCGAAGCACCCTTCGGGCAGCGGCGGAAGAGGGTCGCCCTCGGGAAGCCCGGAATCGACGAAACCGAGCCAGCGCTGCTTCACGCCCAGGATGCGAGCGGCCTCGGCCATCTCCTCCTGGCGAACTTCGCTGATTCGATCGCGGACACCGGGAACGTCCATGGCCGGGTTGAGAATGTCGCCACGCTCACCCCCGGTGAGCGTCAGGACCATCACTTCGTGGCCTTCGGCTGCATAACGGGCGGTGGTGGCCGCACCCTTGCTCGACTCGTCGTCGGGATGGGCATGGACGGCCATGAGCCGGAATCCGCTCACGTGTTCGTTCACCTCAACTTCACCTGTAGCCGTTGCCGGCAGTTCACCTGTAGCCGTCACCGGCAGTTCACCTGTAGCCGTCACCGGCAGTCTTCGAATCACACGCTGTGCACCGCTCGGATTACTCCGGGCCGTTGCCGTCAAACGTACCGACTGCCGACAAACCTACCGACGGCGCGACGGGATACGTCCTCTATAGTTCCACCCGAGAGTTCCTGGCGCAGCCGTGACCCCTTCGGTAATCCGGCGGGACACAGTCAGTTGCTGCACGACACGCGAACTCGAGTCTTCGAGAGCAGAGTGATGAGCAAACCGCTTCCCCAAGATCGGTACCCGAGCACAACTCGCACGGGCAGTCCCCGCAAGTGGATGGTGTGGGCTCTGACCGCTCTCGTCATCGTCGTAGGCGGCGGAATCGCGTACTACGCGTACGGAAAATTTGCGGTCAAGGAAATCGAGACCGAGACCATCTCGTTCGACATCGCCAACGACTCCACGGTGAAGATCCGTTTCACCGTCACACGCGACGACTCGTCGCGTGAAGCGATGTGCATCGTGCGCGCACGCTCGAAGGACGGCTCCGAAACCGGTCGACGTGAGGTCTACGTCCCGTCGTCGGAACATCAGACCCTCGAGTTCAACACCGAGGTCAAGACGTCCCAGCCGCCAGGCATGGCCGACGTCTACGGCTGCAGCTTCGACGTTCCGGAGTACCTGACCAAGAGCTGACCTCGGAACGCACCCACCCTGCCGGACGTTTGACGCCGGACAGGGCGGGTAGTCATGCGTGATAGAATTGCCCGATACACGGTTCCGGGTGGAACCGTGTATTGCTGCATTGACGCAAGGTTTGACGGCAAGGTTGCATCCCTGGTGGTGCTTCTGTGTCGTTGTTCGCTGCTGTTGCAGCGATCGTCGAGGGAGCCCCCGGCTCCGACTACTAGGGAGTGATCGAGATGACCGAGACCCAGGTGACCTGGCTTACCCAGGAATCACATGACAGGCTCAAGAACGAACTCGACCAGCTCATCGCCAATCGCCCGGTCATCGCCGCCGAGATCAACGAGCGTCGCGAAGAGGGCGACCTGAAGGAGAACGGCGGCTACCACGCTGCCCGCGAAGAGCAGGGTCAGCAGGAAGCCCGCATTCGCCAGCTCCAGGAGCTGCTGAACAGCGCAAAGGTCGGCGAGGCCCCCACTCAGTCCGGTGTCGCACTGCCCGGATCCGTAGTCAAGGTCTACTACGACGGCGACGAGAGTGACACCGAGACGTTCCTGATCGCTACCCGCGAAGAAGGCGCACGTGACGCCAAGCTCGAGGTCTACTCGCCGAACTCACCGCTGGGCGGCGCGCTGCTCGAAGCCAAGGTCGGCGACACGCGTGAGTACAACCTGCCCAACGGCAGCACCATGAAGGTCACGCTGCTGAGCGCGGAGCCTTACCACAGCTGATCGGCTGTACCAGCTCTGAAAAGAAGCGCCACCCGACTCGGTCGGGTGGCGCTTCTTGCTCTGTCGACGCTCGCCGTTTCCTGCCCACTCACACCACGCGGCGAGCCTTCATGCCGGCGAAGATCGGGCCGACCTTCACCACGTCGCCGAACGTGGGTGCGTGAAGCATCTGACCGTTGCCGACGTAGATCGCCACGTGGCCGGGGCCGCCTGCCTGCCAGTTGCCGAACAACAGGTCACCGGGCTGCGCCTGATCCAGCGGGATCTCGACGCCGACACCCCACTGCGTCTCCGAGGTCCGGGGCAGAGTCACCCCGGTGGCCGCGTGGATCGCGTACGACGTCAGCCCCGAGCAGTCGAACCCGCCCATCGACGGCCCGTTGATGTTTCCGCCACCCCACACGTACGGCAATCCGAGAAACTTCAGACCGGCCTCGACGACGCCGCCCACCGCTGCGGCGAGGTTGTTGTAGTCGAAGGGCGCAAGCATCAGGGCGAACGAGTCCTGCAACGATTTGATCTGGGCGACGAACGGAGCGGCGACCGCCTGCTCCGCAGGAACCTCGCCCGACTTGTCTGCCGGAACGCCGCCCGCTTCGCGAACTGCGTCCGGCCCGACGTCGTAGGCAGCGAGCGCGAGGTCGACGGTATCGCCCTCGACCTCACCGGACTTCTGCCAGGACTGCGCTTGCTTCACGAGATCGCACAACCGGTATCCGGTTGTCATCACCGGATCGGCAACGCCCAGGATGTCCATCTTTCCGTCGCCGTCACCGTCCTTGCCGTATGCCGTCCACGCTGCGGTGGTGAAGCGGCCAGGCCCGCGCCCACCTTCCGGTGAGATGTCGGTATCGGGTCCGTACTTGAATCCGTTCTCGACCGAGTACAGCGAGGCGATCACCGCGGGCGTGATCTCCGAGCACAGAGCACCGGCCTTTTTGATCCACGGCGCGAACACTGCCACCGCTCCCACGGGCGCCAATGTCGCTCCCGGAAAGTTGGAGGGTACGGAAGGCACGATTCCCTCAGGTGTGTCCTGAGTTCGTGCCGGTCCGTTCCAGGCTGCAAGTGAGACTGCAGCATTCGAAGACTCGTTCTTCTCGACTTGTGCGGGCGCTCCGAGAGTTCCACTCATCACGCCCAGTGCGGTGCCGATCGACACAGCGATCGCCAGGACACCGACTGCCATCCGAACCTCCGATAAACCTCTGAAAATCCACGTACGTGGTCGTACCCGAAACTTGTCGGTGCGAACATCTACTCTTTCGAACATGCATTCGACACGGCTCAGTCTCGCGACTCCTGTAACCAATGTCTCATTTATCTCGGCGGGCGTTACGCAAATGACTACAGACGCCAAGGCTTTTCTCAGGTTCGGCGTGCAAGCTGAGTCCATGAGCGACGATCGGCCACGACCCGCCCGGGGACGCACTACGGTGTATCGACCCGTTCGCCTCGCCCTCGCAGCCACGGCTGTGGCGGGAGCACTCGCAGGCGGCGGACTTTCACTCGTTTCTTCTCCCACTGCCACGGCACTCGCGCCGGACACGTCGGCTTCTCACACCAAGAATCCCGTAGCGAAGCGGCCCGTCGTGGTCGCCGGATTCGGAACCCCGGACGCCGTCTCCAACGGTTCGTGAGTACTCCGCGCTCGGCCTCCGAGTGGCTCACGTGGGGGGTTCAGGCCCGGGTCGTCGTCACCGACCCTGAAGTCCTTCCCTCCGCGGCCAGCCTGGTTCGCGGGTACCTCACCGCTGCCGATGCCGCCACCAATCGAGATCGTGCCGACTCCGAGATTCGTACCTATGTCAGCGCCGCGAGCAACGTCGACGGCGTCGCCGTGACCCCGATGTTCGCGCACTTCCTCGAAGACGCGTTGGCTGTCGCACGACTGACCGACGGCAAACTCACGCCGACGGCCGGGTCGGCAGACCCTCACTCCTGGTGGAAGATTCGCGTCGAGAACAACCGCGTGTACAGCCCGGACGACGTCGTTCTCGATCTGTCCGCGACGGCCCGCGCCAGTTCAGCGGACCACTGTGCCGCGTCCACTGCGACTCTTCTCGGGTGTGGCGTGCTGGTCGGCCTCGGCGGGGACATCGCGGTTGCCGGCCCGGCGCCGGAAGACGGCTGGCAGATTCAGGTGCAAGACCTGCCCGGCGACCCGACCTGCCAGGTAGCACTTCCGTCCGACTGCGGGATCGCCACGGCCAGCACCGTCAAGCCACTGCACCGCGAATCGACGGCGACGCCGATGTGGCGCACGGTGTCGGTGATTGCATCCTCCTGCGCCCAGGCCGCCGCATTCAGTCGGGTTGCGGTCGGCATGGGCGGTTCGGCCATCGACTGGCTACATCAACTCGACGTACCCGCCAGGCTGGTCGACCAGGAGTACCGCGTGACGGTTCTGGGCGGCTGGCCTGACGAGTAACTCGCCTCAGTTCTGCAGTCGTACTGCGTAACCGGCGCGGTCGAAGGCCGTCAGAAGTTCCGCCTTGTTGTCCGGACCACGCGTCTCGACGGTGAGGAAGACTTCCACTTCGTCGAGTGCAAGTTCGCCACCGGTACGGGAATGGATGACATCGACCACGCTGGCGCCGTTCGCTCGAACCACTTCGAGCAACGAGACCAGTGCGCCCGGCCGATCGTCGATGGTGATGTGAACGCCGAGGAACCGTCCGGCCGCTCGCAGACCGTGCGAGATGACGTGCGTGAGAAGTAGCGGATCGATGTTGCCGCCGGAAAGCACGGCGCACACCGGCCCTGTCAGTCCCAGCTCCTCCGGAGTACAGGTCATCAAGGCCGCGACGGCCGCGACGCCGGCCGGTTCGACGATGAGCTTGGCGCGTTCGAGGCACAGCAGGAGCGCTTTGGACAGCGCTTCCTCGCTGACCGTCACCACGGCGTCGACATGGGCGGCAACTTCGGCGAACGGAACCTCGCCCGGGCAGCCAACGGCGATACCGTCTGCCATCGTGGACATCGACGCCAAGGCGGTCGGCTTCCCGGCTGCCAACGACGCCGGCCAGGCAGCCGCGGTCTCGGCTTGCACTCCGACGATGCGGACCTGCGGGCGCACAGCTTTGACGGCTGCGGCCACTCCGGCGATCAACCCGCCGCCGCCGGTGGGGACGAGGATCGTGCCGACCTCAGGCAGTTGCTCGAGGATTTCGAGCCCCACAGTCCCCTGCCCCGCCACGACGTCCTCGTGGTCGAAGGGGTGGACCAGAACTGCTCCGGTTCGGTCCGCGAATTCGCGAGCGGCCACGAGCGCTTCGTCGACAGTCGAACCGTGCAGGTGGACCTGAGCTCCATATGCCTTGGTGGCCACCAACTTCGGCAGCGGCGCACCCGTCGGCATGAAGACGGTCGACTTGATTCCCAATTCTGTTGCAGACCAGGCAACTCCCTGCGCATGGTTACCGGCACTGGCCGCCACCACGCCCGCTGCCCGTTCCTCTGCGGAAAGATTGGCAATGCGGTTGTACGCACCGCGCGGTTTGAAAGAGCCGGTGCGCTGCAGGTTTTCACATTTCAAGCTCACGGCGAAGCCGGTGGTTTCGGACAACACTCGCGAGGCCACGACCGGGGTGCGTCGCATGACCGGGGCGAGCAGTTGCTGTGCAGCCTTTATCTGTTCGAGATTCACGCATGCCTCCAGAAAGTGCGCCTCCACACCCTCGTGAGGTGTGAAGGCGCACTGCAGATTCGAAGTCGAATTACTGTAGAGCGAAGATCAGGACAGCGCTTGCTCGATGTCGCCGACCAGATCGGAGGCGTCTTCGATGCCGACCGACAGGCGAACCAGATCGTCGGGAACCTCGAGAGCGGAACCGGCCGTCGAGGCGTGGGTCATCGCACCGGGGAATTCGATGAGGGATTCGACTCCGCCGAGAGATTCTGCCAGCGTGAAGATCTCGGTGCGCGAGCACAGGTCGAGAGCTGCCGCCTTGCCGCCCTTGAGGCGGACGGAGATCATGCCGCCGAAGCGTCGCATCTGCTTGGCCGCGACCTTGTGCGACGGATGCGAAGCCAGTCCGGGGTAGATGACGCCGGCAACCGCGGGGTGGCCGTCGAGCAATTCGACGACCTTCTCCGCGTTGTCGCTGTGACGCTCCATGCGCAGCGCCAGTGTCTTGATTCCGCGCAACGTCAGGAACGCGTCGAACGGGCCGGGAACGCCGCCGGATCCGTTCTGCAGGAAGGCAAACGCGGTGTCCAGTTCTTCGTCGTTGCAGACGAGAGCGCCACCGACCACGTCGGAGTGTCCGCCGATGTACTTGGTCGTGGAGTGCAGCGCGATGTCGGCACCGAGCTGCAGCGGCTGCTGCAGGTACGGCGAGGCGAAGGTGTTGTCCACCACGATCTTTGCGTTGCCCTCGTGGGCGACCTCGGCAAGGAGCTCGATGTCACCGATATTGAGCAGCGGGTTCGTGGGCGTCTCGACCCAGACCAGCTTGGTGTTGGACTTCATCGCCGCGCGCACCGCATCGACGTCGGACACCGGAGCCGGGGTGTACTCGATCCCCCACTGCGTGAAGACCTTGTCGATGAGGCGGAAGGTTCCGCCGTACGCGTCGTCGGGGATGACCAGGTGATCGCCCGGTCGAAGTACCGAACGGAGCAGGCAGTCGGTGGCCGCCATTCCCGAACTGAACGCTCGGCCGTAGGTTCCGGATTCGAGCGCTGCGAGGTTCGCCTCGAGTGGGCGACGGGTGGGGTTACCCGTTCGCGCGTACTCGAAGCCACTGCGCATTCCACCGACGCCGTCCTGGGCGAAGGTGGAACTCGCGTAGATCGGCACGTTGACCGCACCGGTCAGCGGATCGGGTTCGTAACCCGCATGCACCGCTTTCGTGGAGAAACCCTGCCAGCTGATGTTGTCGGCCTTGCTGCGTTGCTCACTCATGGTCCCCAGCCTAATGGCGCCGGTGCCGGCGCAGGAATCCGAACTCAGGAATCCGAACTCAGGAAACCCAGGAGATCGTGGCGCGTGATGACACCGACCGGCTTGCCGTCGTCGACGACCATGAGTGCGTCGGTGTCCCCGAGCGCCTTCGTGGCAGCCGAGACCGGCTCGCCGGAACCGATGAGCGGGAACGGCTTGCTCATGTGCTTCTCGACGGAATCCGCAAGGTGCGCACGGCCTTCGAAGACCGCGCTCAGCAGATCCCGCTCGGACACACTTCCGGCGACCTCGCCTGCCATGACCGGCGGTTCCGCACCCACGACGGGCATCTGGGACACGCCGTACTCGCGCAGGATCTCGATCGCGTCGCGCAGGGTCTCCGACGGGTGGGTGTGAACGAGGTCCGGCAGCTCGCCCGACTTGCCACGCAGAACGTCGCCGACGGTGGGGACGTTGGTCTTGCCGTCGAGTGGGGTGCGCAGGAATCCGTACGACGCCATCCACTGATCGTTGAAGATCTTGGACAGGTAGCCGCGGCCACCGTCCGGGAGGAGGACGACGATCAGGGCGTCAGGACCCTCACGCTTGGCTACTTCGAGGGCAGCGACGACGGCCATACCGCAGGAACCGCCGACCAGCAGTCCCTCCTCGCGGGCGAGGCGACGCGTCATCTCGAAGGAATCGGCATCCGAGACGGCGATGATCTCGTCCGGGATGGACGGGTCGTATGCCGACGGCCAGAAGTCTTCGCCGACGCCTTCGACCAGATACGGACGACCGGTGCCGCCGGAGTAGACGGAGCCCTCGGGGTCTGCGCCGATGACCTTGACCTTGCCGCCCGAAACTTCCTTGAGGTAGCGGCCGGTGCCGGTGATGGTGCCGCCGGTGCCGACGCCCGCGACGAAGTGCGTGATCTTGCCGTCGGTGTCGGCCCAGATCTCGGGGCCGGTGGTCTCGTAGTGGCTCTCCGGTCCGCCCGGGTTGGAGTACTGGTTGGGCTTCCAGGCGCCGGGGATCTCACGGGTGAGGCGGTCGGAGACGCTGTAGTAGCTGTTCGGGTTGTCCGGCGCGACGGCCGTGGGGCACACGACCACCTCGGCGCCGTAGGCGCGCAGGACGTTGCGCTTGTCTTCGCTGACCTTGTCTGGGCAGACGAAAACGCACTTGTATCCACGCTTTTGCGCCACGAGCGCCAAGCCGATTCCGGTGTTGCCCGAAGTCGGCTCGACGATGGTGCCGCCCGGCTTCAGTTCACCCGAAGCCTCGGCTGCGTCGATCATCTTGACGGCGATGCGGTCCTTGGAGCTACCGCCAGGGTTGAGGTATTCGACCTTGGCTGCCACCGTGCCGAAGTTTTCGCCCGTGACGGACGTGAGCTTGACGAGTGGGGTGTTGCCGATGAGGTCGACGACGTGTTCCGCGATGCGCATTCGTCCATGTTCCCAGATGAAAGAAAACGGTGCGCGCGGACGTCGGGCGAAGGTGGTGCAATCCGGCTAGATTGGCAAGTGTGAGTCGAACCGGACTGAAAGCGTCGGTGGCCACGGTGGTGGCCGGATCGAGTGCAGGCACGCTCTCCTGGTTGGGCTACAACTATCTGATGTCGCAGGCGGGGGCGGCCCGCGGGGTGATCGGTCGCAATATCGCCAAGCCACCCGAGGCGGACGGGGTGTACGCACCCGGCGCCGACAACCCGGAACTCTGGTGGCGGGCCGTGCCCTTCGATCTCCACTTGATGATCTTCGGCGATTCCTCTGCGGCCGGCGTCGGCGCGCTGACGGCCTCGGAAGTACCGGGTGTTCAGGTCGCGAAGCTGCTTGCGAGTGAAACCGGGAAGCGAATCCGTTTGAGCACCAAGGCCATCGGGGGCGCCACCTCCCGCGGGTTGAGTGGGCAAGTCGACGCCATGTTCGTCGCCGGTCCTCCCCCGGACGCTGCGGTGATCCTGATCGGCGCCAACGACGTCACCGCCAAGAACGCGATTCACGCGTCGGCTAAACGCGTCGGCGACGCGGTTCGACGCTTACGCGAGAGCGGCGCCGTCGTTGTTGTCGGCACCTGCCCGGATCTGGGGGTGGTCACGGCGATCCCGCAACCTCTGCGCTCCGTGGTGCGCGAATGGGGCCATCGCCTCGCACTCGCCCAGGCGGCCGCGACCAGAAACGCCGGGGGTCATCCCGTTCCACTGGCCGACCTGCTGGCCAAGGAATTCCTGGCCTCGCCCGACACGATGTTCTCGGCCGACCGTTTCCATCCGTCCGCGGCCGGATACGAACTCGCGGCGAAGCAGATCGTCCCGGTTCTCGCGTCGGCTCTGGGTGAATGGCAGGGTGGCCCGCTACCCGAGCTCCCCCACGTTTCAGAGGCGGCGCAAGCCCGCACCGTCGCGGCCCGACTGACGGCGGCGGCAACCCAGTGGAAAGCCTTCGCGAGACGCACCAAACCTGCAGTTCAGCGCCCCGACGTCAACTGAGTGAGACTGCGTGACCACCATCTGGGAGCGGCAACGTAAATTGTAAGTCGAAGCTGCATTCAACTTGCCCTGCTCGACGGCGTTTCAAGCCGCCCTCGAGCAGTACACAAAAGGAGTTTTCATGCCCGAGGCAGTAATCGTCTCAGCAGTACGGTCGCCCATCGGCCGCGCAATGAAGGGTTCGCTCAAGGACATCCGCCCGGATGACCTCGCAACTCAGATGGTTGCCGCCGCGTTGGCAAAGATCCCCGAGCTCGACCCCACCGAGATCGACGACCTCATGCTCGGTTGCGGCCAGCCCGCCGGTCAGTCGGGCTTCAACATCGCCCGCGTCGTCGCCGTCCAGCTCGGCTACGACTTCCTCCCCGGTGTCACGGT
The DNA here is from genome assembly GCF_030208925.1 of Rhodococcus sp. MEB032. Classification (NCBI taxonomy): domain Bacteria; kingdom Bacillati; phylum Actinomycetota; class Actinomycetes; order Mycobacteriales; family Nocardiaceae; genus Rhodococcus; species Rhodococcus sp. MEB032. The sequence continues at coordinate 105,166 of NZ_JARVSY010000034.1, read as the reverse complement.
CAACCGTTACTGTTCCTCCTCGCTGCAGACCACCCGCATGGCTCTGCACGCCATCCGCGCAGGCGAGGGCGACGTCTTCATCTCCGCCGGCGTCGAGTCCGTCTCCAGCTTCATCACCGGCAACGCCGACGGCCTCCCCAACACCAAGAACCCGCTCTTCGACGCAGCGCAGGCCCGTAGCGCCAAGCTCGCCGAAGGTGGAGTCGCCTGGACCGATCCTCGCGAAGAGGGCCTGATCCCCGACGTGTACCTGGGCATGGGCCAGACCGCCGAGAACGTCGCTTCGGCCACCGGCATCACCCGCGAAGACCAGGACCGCTGGGCAGTTCGCAGCCAGAACCGCGCCGAGGAAGCCATCGCGCGCGGCTTCTTCGAGCGTGAGATCACGCCCGTCACGCTCGCCGACGGCACCGTCGTCTCCAAGGACGACGGCCCCCGCGCCGGCACCACCTACGAGGGCATCAGCGGCCTCAAGCCCGTCTTCCGCCCCGACGGCACCGTCACCGCCGGCAATGCCTGCCCGCTCAACGACGGCGCAGCCGCACTGGTGATCATGTCCGACACCAAGGCAAAGGCACTCGGCCTGACCCCGCTCGCTCGCATCGTCTCCACCGGCGTCTCGGGCCTGTCCCCCGAGATCATGGGCCTCGGCCCGATCCAGGCCGTCAAGAACGCCCTGAAGATCGCCGGCAAGTCGATCTCCGACATCGACCTGTTCGAGATCAACGAGGCATTCGCAGTGCAGGTCCTCGGATCCGCTCGCGAACTGGGCATCGAAGAGGACAAGCTCAACATCTCCGGTGGCGCGATCGCGCTGGGTCACCCCTTCGGTATGACCGGTGCCCGTATCACCAACACCCTGATCAACAACCTGCAGGAGCAGGACAAGACCTTCGGCGTCGAGACCATGTGTGTCGGCGGCGGACAGGGCATGGCAATGGTGATCGAGCGCCTCAGCTGATCCCCTGAGCACGTCGAAAGCGGCCGCCCGGCTTCTGCCGGGCGGCCGCTTTCGTGTGGTCGGGTTTCAGGTATTCGTGAACTTCCGAGCAAAACTCCCCAACTCGCGAATCAACTCTCGCGCAGCGTCGTCCTCACGCTGCACGGCAGCGCGAGCTTCGTCCGCCCATCCGTGACGGAGCAGTCGTTTGGCGGCAAGAACTGCCGGTCCGACGTTGGCGGCAATCTGCTCGGCACTCTCACGCGCGCGTGCCTGTACCTGGTCGGCCGGCACGGCGGCCGTCGCCAGTCCGTAGGCGGCCGCTTCGACGCCGCTGAGCCACCGGGCCGACAGGATCAGCTCGGCGGCTCGCTGCGTTCCGATCACCTTGGGCAGCAACCAACTACTGGCAGCTTCGGGAGCGGTACCCAGCGAAGTGAACGGTGCCCGCAGACGTGCGTCCTCGGCAACGTAGACGACGTCGCAGTAAAGCAGCATGGTCAGGCCGATGCCGACGGCAGCGCCGTGTACCGCGGCGATCAATGGCTTCGGGAACTCCACCAGCGCGACGATCAGCGGCGCGAATGCGTGGCCGAAGTCGGCGTTGTCTGCGCCTGGTTCGGCGAGTGCGCGTAGGTCGACACCACTGGAAAATGCCTTGCCTGCGCCCTCGACGATCACCACGGCCACGGCTTCGTCCGACGCCGCGTCGTCGAGCGCTTTGGTGAACGCTCGAAAACCGGCTGCATCAAATGCGTTCAGGCGACTCGGATTATTGAAGGTCAGCGTTCGCACTGCTCCGGCATCCGCGACCAGGATGGGTTCAGAGGTGTTTGTCGACATTCGCTCCCCTTCGTTCCAAACCAAGCAGTTGCTAGGTATCCAAGCACCGTAACCGTCCACAGACGACAAAAGAAGGGCCCCTCGCGGGGCCCTTCTTCGTGTTACGGATCGACTCGAGAACTAGTCGTTGTTGAAGTAGCTCAGCAGACGCAGGATCTCGACGTACAGCCAGACCAAGGTGACGGTGAGGCCGAATGCGACGCCCCAGGCTGCCTTCTCGGGCGCCTGTGCGCGGATCAGCTGATCAGCGGCGTCGAAGTCGAGCAGGAAGCTGAAGGCTGCGATGCCGATGCAGACGAGGCTGAAGATGATGGCGAGCGTTCCGCCGTCACGCAGTCCCAGTCCGCCCTCGACGAAGAAGCTCGCGACGAGGTTACCGAGGGCCAGAACGACAACGCCGATCAATGCGCCGATGATCATTCGCGTCAGACGCGGTGTCACCCGGATCGCACCGGTCTTGTAGACGACCAGCATGCCGAAGAACACGCCGAACGTTCCGAGGACTGCTTGCGCGATCAGTGCGGATCCGCCGACGCCACCGAATTGAATATCAGTGAACATGAACGACAGCGCACCGAGGAACAGACCCTCGGCGACGGCGTACGCCAACACGATTGCCGGGTTGTCCATCTTGCGGCCGAACGTAGCGACCAGAACCAGAACGAGGCCGACGAGACCGCCGCCGATGACCAGCGGGGCTGCGAGGTCGGCGTTGTTGTTGACCAGGAAGTACGACACCAGTGCCGAGATCGTCAGCACACCGAGCGTGATGCCCGTCTTGGTGACGACGTCGTCGATCGTCATGGCCCGCGAGGTGGGACCGGTCTGGTACGGCTCGGCCGGAGCGTACTGCGGCTGACCGAACTGCTGGGTTGCCTGCGAGGCGCCCGCCGTCGCAGATCCGAACGAGGCGTATCCGTTGCCCTCTTGCTTGGGCAGATTGCGGAACACCGGGTTGCTGGTGGTGCGCACCGTGATCATCCCTTCATCGTGGTGGCCTACGACGGGTGCGTCGCGGGTTCGCCGGACGGATCCGAGTTTCCGACACGGTCCGTGTACCTGACTAAAAGTAAAGCACTCGTAATTTACAACGTCGAAGCTTCGGTTGTAGTTCCCGGCGCATTTCCGGAAGATCAACACTCGTCGACACTCGTCCCTTTTCGATACTAGGACGGTTTGACCGACTTCATCACGATGAACTTCGCGTTCTTCGCCATCGCCTCGCTCGGACCCACCGCGGCTTTCAACGGTTCGCGGTACCCCAGATGCGCGTTGTGAACAGTCCACAACTCGCCACCGGGACGCAGGACACGGCCGGCAGCTTCGAACATCTTGAGTGCTCCGCCGGTGTGGACCGCCGCGCCGACGTGGAACGGCGGGTTCAACAGAACCAGATCCGCGCTCGCACTGGGCAACGAACTCACGGCGTCGTCGCGCAGGCCGCTCACTCGATCGCCGACGCCATTTGCGGACGCGGTCGCCAGGGCCGAAGCGACGGCTGCCGAGGACTGATCCGTTGCGATCACGTGCACGTCCGGGAACTTCCGCGCAATCGCCGCCGCGAGAATGCCGCTGCCACAACCCAGATCGATCACGTCACTCAGCGGATCGACCGCAATCTTTCCGAGGTTCTCGAGGAGCAACCGGGTGCCGATGTCCAGGCTCGCACCGGCAAACACTGCGCCGTGAGCAACGACGTCGAGGTCGAATTCGTCGAGGCGTTCGGTCACCGGGAACGTGATAGCAACATCGGGCTTCGGTTCCGAAGCCTTGAGTACGCGGGACTTCTGACGCCCACGCGAGGCGCTGACGTCGGAAAACGATTCGCCGAGAACCTTGTTCATCGCCGGGGTGATGTGCTTGTCACGCCCACCGGCGAAGACACGAACCGCCGGGTCGGCGTGAAGCGCGATCAGCTGGGCGATCTCGGCAAGTTCGGCGAGGCTACGCGGCAATTGCATAAGCACGACGCGGGCGCCGCTGAGCAACTCCTCGTCCAGTCCGTGCGAGGTGAAGGCGTCACTGAATCCGAGTTCGCGCGCATTGTTCGCGAGGGCCAGCTCTCCGGTGAGCGGATCCTGGTGAACGCGCACGGCGGCGATTCCGTGCACGAGCGCAACACCGGCAGTCAGCGCACCGTAGTGATCGCCGATCACGACGACGGTGCCCGCCGGTGCCGCGGCAAGAGCGTCGGCGGCCTCGTCGAGGATCAGACGATCAGCCGCATCGACGGCAAAGAGATTGGGTGCCTCGACATCGGGGAATCGGCGCAGACGATCGAACAGTTCGGGTGTGTCGGACATGCCACCAGTCTTTCAGGTGGAACTACGCAACACTCAATCCCCCGACCAGCAGGTGATCAGTTCGACATCCCTGTCAGTTCGACATCCCTGTCAGTTCGACATCCACTGCACGACGTTGTCGACGGTTTCGCGTTCGGTGCGGAATCCGTTCACCGGGTGGTCGGTGTCGGGGTACCCGAACGAGATCGCGCAGACAACCTTGCGAGTGTCGTCGATACCGAAATGCTCGTGAATGAACTTGGAGCTGCCCGCGAGCGCCGCCTGCGGAATGGTGGCGACCCCCAGACTCTGGGCCGCGAGCAGGAAGCTGTTCACGTACAACCCGCAGTCGACTGCGCCGTAGGTGCCCAACGCCTCGTCAGTGGTGATGATCGCGACGTGAGGAGCGCCGAAGAGCTCGAAATTCTTCATCGTCTGTGCCGCGGATCCGGCGCGGTCACCGTGCTCGATTCCGACGCTCGAATACAGCGCCATCGCGCAGTCGAACCGCCGCGACTTGTAGATGCCCTGGTACGCGCGCGGGAACTCGAAGTCCGACTCCTGGGCGTTGGCCATCACGTACTCACCGAGGCCGGCGCGGAATCGCTCGGTGCCCTCCCCTTCGGTGATCGCGACCTGCCACGGTTGCGTGTTGCACCACGACGGCGTCTTCTGCGCCAGCCGAAGGATCTCCTCGATCACCTCACGTGGCACCTGACGGTCCTCGTAGGCGCGGCAGCTGATCCGGGCGTCGAGCAACGCTTCCAGGCTCGTATCCACGACGATGCTCTCGGTCATGTGTTCTCTCCTCGATCAGGCTGCACTACAACACTTCGCACGATAGAACTACCGCCTCGACGCAATCGTCAGCGGGTCACCTTTGCGAAGGCCGCCACCAGCTCGCCGAACTCTGCCATCGCCGCATCCGGATCCGGGTCTACTGCCGCCAGCGCGACCAGCACATCGGTGGCACCGGATTCGAGCAGCTGCTCGGCGCCGATCATCGTCGCCGGGAGGTCGATCGAACCGTCGGACCCGCGTACGACGGTCAGTCGCCCACGGACCTGCAATTCCGCTGGATCGCGTCCGAGATCCGCCATCGCTTTGCCGATGACGTCGATCCCTTCACGTAGGTCCTCGTCCGCGGCACCCATGATCGGAATCCACCCGTCACCCCAGGTTGCGACGCGTCGTACAACGGCCTTGGAGAGCGAACCGGACACCCAGATCGGGATTCCAGCGGCCGGACGGGGCGCGCAGTACACGTCGTCGAACTTCAGACGAGGGGTGTCGATGCTCGCCGGCGCCGAACTCCACAGGGCCCGGCACACTGCGAGAGCGTCGTCGAGCAGTGGTCCCCTTTTACCGAAGTCCATACCTGCCGCCTCGTATTCACGTTCCTGCCAACCTGTTCCGACGCCAAGGTCGAGTCGGCCCCCGGAGAGCAGATCGAGTGTCGCGGCCGTCTTGGCCAGTACCGCTCCCCCGCGCAGCGCCGCGATGACGATTCCGGTCCCCAAGCGAATTGTCTTCGTCTGTCCGGCAACAAAAGCCAGGACGGTCAGCGGCTCGAGCCAGTTGGCGTCGGGCTCGGTGGGGAACGCCGACCACGTGTACGCCGAGTTGTCCGAGCCCATCACCACGTGATCGGTGACGAGGACCCGGTCGAAGCCCGCAGCTTCCGCGCTCTGACAGACCTGCACGAGTTTCGCGTAGGAGTCCTCCGCGAGAGTGGTGCCGAAGTTGGGAACGTTCAGACTGAAAGTTGTCATGTGTCAAGCCTTTCGGGGCCGGTTGGTCCAGCCACCCTCTTCTGTGGGGAACCAGCCTCCGGCAGCGTGCGAGCCGCCGTCGACGTGGATCACGGTTCCGGTGATGTATCTCGCCAGGTCGGAAGCCAGGAACAGTGCGGGGCCGGCAATGTCGACCGGCTGGCCCGGTCCGCCCAACGGTGCCCACCCCGGCCACTTGTCCCAGTCGTCGGCAGGAACGATCGTGCGATACGGCACCTGTACCGACTCGATCAGATCCGGGGCAATGGCGTTGACGCGCACTCCGGTTCGACCGATCTCCACACCAAGGCTTCTGGTGAACTGTGTCAGCGCGGCCTTGTATGCCGAGTACATCGTGTGGCCCGGGATCGCTCGATGCGCCTCCACCGTCGTCAGGTTCACGATCGATCCACCCAAACCGCGGTCGATCATGCCGGGAAGCAGGGCATGGGTCAGACGCACGACGTGATCGAAATTGATGCTGCCGGCCTCGGACCAGAAACCGGGATCCGTACCGGTGAACTCTGTCGGCGGGTTCAGGAAATGACCCACGTTGTTCACAAGGACGTCCGGGGCGAACTCGGTCAACGCGACGGGGACTTCCCGCGTCCGCACGTCGTACTCGAGATAGTTGATCGAACCACCTGCAGCCGAGTCGAATTCGACGTCGCCAAGAGGAGCCACGTCGACAACCAGAACTGACGCGCCATGCGATGCAAATGCTCGAACAATCGCTGCGCCGATTCCCTGGGAACCGCCTGTGACCACTGCCTTCTTACCCACCAACATCGGCCCTGGGGAGTACGCCGATCCGACCACCACGAAGACACCCTTCTGCAGTTCGATGTGAAGCACTTCGGCGTACCGTCACACATCGAACGGCAAAACGGGCGCAAAGTTCTCACTCAGTGGTAGCCGCGACACCCCACCTGCTCGAACCGCCGAGTCGCCCATTCAAATAGTGCGGAATCTCGGCTGCCCGTATCGGCATTCCCTCGAGGTACCCCTGGATCACGTCACATCCGCACTCGGTCACTATCGCGCGCTGCCTCTCCGTCTCCACGCCCTCGGCGACGGTGTCCAGCCCCAGAGACTTGGCAATCGCGATGACGGCTCGCAAGACAGCGAACCTCGAATTCGAGGGATCCGCGTCCAGCGGTGCGACGAACGCCCGATCGATCTTCAACCGATCGAGCGGCAGCCGGGCCAAGCTGGCAACCGAGGAGAACCCGGTGCCGAAGTCGTCCATCGCAATGGCGATGCCGAGCGCCGAGAGCTGTACCAACACATCTCGGTCGGCGTCGTCGATGACCAACGATTCGGTCACCTCGATCTCGAGTCGGCTGGGGTGGAGGTTCACCTCGATCAGTGTCCGGCGTACCGAGTCGACGTATCGACTCGAACGCAGTTGCACCTGAGAAACATTGACGGCAACCCGAATGTCCTCCGGCCACGTTGTCGCCGCCGTGCAGGCAGCCCTCAGAACACCTGCACCGATCGGCACGATCAAGCCGGTTTCCTCGGCGACCGAAATGAAGTCTCCCGGCGAGACGAGACCTGAAGTCGGATGGTTCCACCGCAGCAGAGCCTCGAACCCGACAACAACTCCAGTCGCGGCCGAGACCTGTGGCTGATAAACCAACTCGAACTCTTCGTCGATCAACGCACGACGAAGATCCAACAATGCCCTGGCCCTACCCGTCGCACGATCCCGCAAAGTCGCATCGAAGGCGCGAATCTGGTTCCGACCGCTCTCCTTTGCGTGGTAAAGCGCGAGGTCCGCGACAATCACCAGGTCTTCGAGGCTGTCGGCGTCGTCGGGCATCGAGCCGTACCCCAGACTGGCACGAATGCGAATCTGGTTGCCGACCAGTGAAAATGGTCGTTCGAATGAGTCGAGAATCGTTTGGAATCTCTTCTCCACCTCATCTGCACTCCCGATGTCGTCGAAGGCTAGGTCGTCGAAGGCGATGGCGAACTCGTCACCCCCCAGTCGGCCACAGATCTCGTTCGATCGCAGAACGCTGTGCAGTCTGCCGGCAACATCGCGAAGCACGTCGTCTCCGATGTGGTGTCCCAACCGGTCGTTGATCGACTTGAAGTTGTCCAGATCCAGAATTGCCAGCCACACCCTGTGTCCGTCCCGAATCCGCGAAGACAGTTGAGCGTTGAAGCTGTACCGATTTCTGAGACCGGTCAACGAATCGATCTCTGCCAATCGCAAGATATTCTGGCGCTGGTGATACGAGTGCGTGATATCGGATCCGACACCGCGCCACCCGTAGGTCGCCCCATCGCCACTGCCCGGGTGACCTGACATCGACCACCAGCGAGTATCGCCCCGAACGACGACCTGCATGGTGAGGTCCCGAAACGCCGTCCCGGCTTGAAAATTCGCGGCGAGGAGATCAAGGGACTTCCTGCCCACATCTGTTCGGGACGCGCCGATCCCGATCAGGATCTCGTGCATTGTGCGGCCCCGAATCTGTGCTGCCGGCAAACCGACCTGCTCGGCGAATCGATACGACACGGTACTGGCGATACCGCGCGAATCGGTCTCCCAGAGCCAATCCTGTGCTCCGTCTTCGAGATCGTTGAGCAACAACTCGACGAGATCTCGTTCGTCCTCGGCTATGAGTTCGGCGCGTAGCCGTCTCTCGAAAAGTTTGGCCAACAGCAAAGTTCCGCTGTAGAGCGAACCTACAAAGACGACCAGCACCCCGATCAGCACGAAACGCGATGTGCCCGGTTCCGTCCAGAACGCCCCGGCCAACCCGACTCCCACCAGGCTGATCCAGACCACAGTGATTCCGCGAAACATCATGGTGGGAAACACGCCGACCGCGATCCCACCGATCAAGGTCGAGCTCAGTACCAACTCGTCACGAGGATCGAGCATCGGGAAGAGAACGAGAGCCAAGCACGCCAGGAGCACTCCCCAGACAATGATTTCGACTGTGAGTACCACCAGTTCGGTGGTCTGGGACTCGGAGACGCCGAGACGCGAGCGCCGGAGCCAATACACACTGAATCCAGCGCTCGACAACAGCATGACGCTCGACCAGGCGAAGGTGAACCATCCGGCATCCACCGGCAGAAGCACCACGATCGCTGACAAGGCAACCGCCGCGGTCAGAAACGACCACGGCAGTACGCGCGCGGTGAACCGCAGTCGTCGATCGAGTAGGCGACGGCGATCGTAATCCGAGAGGTGTTGTTCCGTGCCGCTGCGACCGAGTTTGCGCACCGACGTCCCGACGCGACGCCTACGGAGTACTGCCGGGTCATCCACGTCGGCCTGCTACCGCCGCTGCGACCGCGTCGACCGACATGGCTCCGCCGGCGATGTATCCCTGAACAGTCCTCACCCTTGCAGCGGCCACGGACTTCAAGTCCTCCTCACCGTCGACTCCCGAGACGACGACCTCCATTCCCAACGCGTCGACCAGATCCACGACAGCTTCGAGGATCGACCGCCCACCAGGCACTGCACCCGAAATGGAGCGTTCTATCCGGACTCGGGTGAACGGAAGGCCGGACAGTGATGCGAGCGAGGAGAATCCGGCGCCGAACTCGTCCACGGTCAGCGCGATTCCCATGTCCGCGATGGCGTGCAACGCAAACTTGGACTCGTCGGTGATCGCCGATGATTCGTTGAGTTGGAGCTCGAGCTGATGTGCACTGACACCTGATCGTCGAAGCGAATCCCCTATCGCGACGACAAAGGAATCCGATTCGAGCTGACGCGTCGATACCGCGACGGCTACCCGCAGGTGATCAGGAAGGCGGGACGCCGCCTCGCAGGCCAACTCGAAGACGGTAGTCCCCAGTGAGTACGCCAAACCGGTGTCGTCTGCGACGCTCATGAATTCGGCGGACGTAACGGCACCGAGGCGGGCGTTGTGCCAGATCACGCGGACTTCCACGGCCACGATCTCGCGGGAAACCACGTCGATCCTGGGCAACAGCTCGAGTTCGAGGTCCTTCTCCGCGACAGTGTTTCCCAGATCTTCGAGCAGGCGGGCCCGCCGATCGGCCACGGACTTCATCGAGTCTCGATATTCACGTACGGCCCCGCGCCCGGATTCCTTTGCCGCGAACAAAGCCAGGTCCGCAGCGCCCATCATCTCGTCGGCGGAGGACGGCAGCTCGTCGGGGAGGTAGTACCCGATGCTGCATCCGATCTCCAACCGCGTACCAGCCACTGTGATCGGCTCGTGCAGAGTTTCGATGTAGCGGCCGAGCAGAGTACGAACTTGTGAGCTGTCACCCACATCGGTGAAAAGAACCGCGAACTCGTCTCCCCCCAGACGTGCGAACAACTGTGACACCCCGCCGGCTTCGGACAGGCGATCCGCGACCTCTCGCAGAACCGCGTCGCCAACGGTGTGTCCCAGTGTGTCGTTGACCGACTTGAAGTTGTCGAGGTCGAGCATGGCCAACGCGAGACCACTTTCGCTTGTGTACGGCTCGCGCAGCAGTCGCTCGAGCTCGGTCCAGAAGCTGTGCCGGTTCGGCATACCGGTGAGTGCGTCCACACGACCCATCCGCACGATCTCGTCACTCTGCAGTTTTACTTCCGTGACGTCGGAACCGACTCCTCGCCAGACGAACTCGTCGGGTGTACGGCCGGGGCGCGGGCGTCCGGAGATCTGCCACCACCGAATTTCACCGTGAACTCGGACCGGAACGAGCACGTCGACGAATGCGGTCTTCGTGTGGCGGGCCTGCTGCAACTCCATGAGCGCATCGATCCCGCCGGGGATCCGTAGGGTGCCCAACTCCATGAACAGGTCCTGCCACGCCGTTCCCTGCAACTCGGTGGAGTCCAGCCCCGCTTCGACCGCGAGCCGCGTCGGGATTCGGTTGAACTTGCCTTTCTGGTCCGTCTCCCACACGAAGTCCCCGGCGTTGCCTTCGAAGTCTTCGAGAAGCATCTGCACGACCGATCGTTCCGACGCGGCGCTCAATTCAGCTCGATAGCGAGATTCCAGGTTGCCCGAGACCACTATCGTGCCGCCGATCAGAGCCGCGCCATAGGCGATCATTCCAATGAGAATTCGTTCGAACTCGGGTCCCGGCTGAAGCCAGAATGCCACCCCGAGGATTATCAGATTGGACAGGACCCAGGTGACCCCCACCACTCGCAACATCGCGGTGGCCACGGCTCCGGCACCGGTGATCGATGTGGTGACCGCTATCAGGATCAGATCGCCGGAATCGTCCAGGATCGGGTACAGGACCAGGGCGAGCGAGGAATACAGGATCCCGACTACAGCAAATTCGACGATGAGAAACGCGTAGGACATCCGGTACGTGGGTGTGATCAGGTTGAAATGAATGGCGAGACCCACGCACATCCCCACCAACCCGATCACGCCGGACAGCAATGGCCACACACGCGGCAGCGGTCCGCCGTCCGGGGGAATTACATACAACGTCAGCCCGAGTGTGACGACGAGGTGGACGGCAGCGGCCCATGGCAGCACGCCGAAGGTGACGGCTATCTGCTCACGAGTTACGTCATCACGTTGGGCGGGCGTCAGTCTTTCTCTCTGGCGGGGTTGCAGAAGCGACAGGACTGGCATCACTTACCTCCCGCTCCCACGACGCAATTGAATCGGACGTCCGACTCAGCAATTCTTCCGTAATTGGACGTTGCCGTGTCAACCAGTGCGTCCACCCTATTTCGGAGTCGCGTCTGCCCACAGACACAGTAATCAGCAAACTGCTGGTCTGCCGCAAGTTGGCGCCGCAAGTTTGATGCCCATGGGTTGAAATCAGACATGAGGGACAATGGCCGGAGATCGCCGATCACGTCGGTGGAGATTCCTCGACGGGTAACACGATCGGACTCATTCGAGTTCAGACAAGGACTATCACGATGGCAATCGACTACACCCGACGTTCCGGCGAGTCCACTCCGTCGCAAGCACCGGTCAGCCTGAGCAAGATCACGCTCACAAAATCGGCGCCGACGGTCAACCTCGCGAAGGCGGGTGAACGACAAGGCAATATGCGCGTGAACCTCAACTGGTCACAGGGGGCACCACCGAAGAAGACCGGTTTTCTCGCCAAGCTCGCCGGCGCAGGCTCTGGTGCGGTCGACCTGGACCTCGGATGCCTCTACGAACTTGCCGACGGGTCCAAGGGAGTAGTTCAGGCCTTGGGTAACAGTTTCGGTTCACTGACTTCTCCGCCCTACATCTCCCTCGACGGCGACGACCGCAGTGGTGCGAACACCGGCGGCGAGAACATGCACGTCAATCTTGGTGACCCAAGCGCTTTCCGGCGAATCCTGATCTTCGCGATGATCTACGACGGCGCTCCCAACTGGGCGGCGGTGGACGGCGTCGTCACCTTGTATCCCACCAACGGGCCGGAGGTGGAAGTGCGACTCGACTCCGCCAGCAACCAGGAGCGACTGTGCGCGATCGCTCTCATCCAGAGTTCAGGTCAGGGCGTGACGGTGACGCGCGAAGTGCAGTACATCAACGGCAGTCAGTCAGATCTCGATCGGGCCTACAACTGGGGAATGAAATGGGCTGCCGGACGAAAGTAGGGGCTGCGGACGGGATCTCCCCCATCCGAATGACAATGTCCGAATCATCCACAATGTCGCAAGTTACTGGATAGTGTCGAGAAGTGGGGTCGGACATGAGGGGTCACGCTCGACACCGATAGTGGGTCGGTGACGCTATGTGCTTGGCGACGCCGACGTTCGACCGGAAAGGCCCTCGATTTCCCCCGAGATCGAGGGCCTTTTCGTATCTTGCGTCACTGTTCGCACCCTTTCATTAGTTGATCGTTAAACTAGGCGTTCGTCCAACATGCACCGATGGAGAACGTGAATGTCCACGAATTCAGATCGACGCCCGCGCCTGCCCGTGAGAATCGCCTACCTCGCCGCAGGAGTTCTCTTTGTCGCCGCCATGCTCCTGTTTGCAAGCGTCGTCAACCCTGATCGGGACCGCGATTTCTCGATGAACCACGTCCCCGCGGGGACGTCGACGACCGCCTTCGCCGCAACGTCCGACCTCGGCTAACGAAGGTACCGGTACGTAAGTGGCGCACGTCACGAACTGTGGGTAGTTTCAACGCCGATGGTTCGCCGTAGGTCGGTATTGAGAGGGACGGCCAACCACTGCCCTGCCTGGTTGCCCCACCCAAGCACGCAGGGCACCCCAGATCAGGCAGGCACCCCCGATAATTTAAGCCTCAAGTAACTGTTACTCGGGAAAGACTTGTATGAAACGGGGACGAATCGTACATTTCATCCGGCAGTCGGCCTTCGTCCGACGCCTTTGCCGTCAATGTCGACGGAACTTCTCTGAACACCACCACAAGTCGGCCACTTGTCGTGACCGCATTCGTCCTCGCGAAAGGCTCGCCCATGTTCGATTTCTTCGGCGCAATCTCCGGCTTCTTCGGCCTACTGTTCGGCACCGGCTCGTCGAGCGGGAGCTCGGGAGGAAGCAGCGACGCACCCGTCGCCCCGCCTACCTGATCCACAAGCCAATCTCTTTGAAACACAACGTAACAGCACTTCAACTCCACCGACTTTTCTGCGGATTCACGCCTACGCACTCCGGCGTCCGGACAGTTTCACCACATCGCCTGCAGTAATGGGTCCTGTGTCCGCCATTCTCCGTCGAGACACACCCGCAGACCTCCCAACCGACAAGGCATGTGTTCGCCGTGAGCCGGTGTCCGTTGGGGCAGCAGTCCGGGGATTGCTCGGTCAACCGCATCTCCACATTTTCGCACACATGTTCGACAACTTGGTACTGCACGCTGCACATTCGATTGCACCGGCCGCTTCCGGTCGGCCCGAGCGCAACTATCCCTTCCGTCACTTCGGTCTGCTTTAATACGAAGGCTTTGTCGGGGGTTTACCAATGTCCGAAGTTGTCGAGTTTCTGCGAGCACACACAGGCGAACACGGGGTTGAACTATGGGTTTCTTCAAGAAGGCGGCAGTGACTGCTCTAGCGGTCGCTGCAGTCGGAGCATCAACAGGGATCGCATCAGCTGATCCGTCGACCGACGTGAATTACGAAGCGAAGGTCGTCGACAAGTCGATCGTCACCACCATCGACGCCGGGCTGTTCAAGGTATCCGGCGACGACAAGTCCGTCGTCTTGCAGGACAGCAAGGGAGCCGACCTTGTTTCCCTGCCTATCGCATACAACCTCGGGGATCTACAGTTCCCCTTCGATCGCACGATCAGTGAAGACGGTAAGACCCTCACGCTGACACCGATCACCGATTCGGCGAAGGCAACACCTCGACCCGAGAGTGCGCCTGCGGCAAAGGAATGGACGCCCGTCGCCTCGCCCGAGGAGAATGATCGGGCGATTGCGCACTTCCAGAGCCAACTCGGACTCGGCACTCAGGTCGGCAGCCTGCTCGGCACCATCGTCGGCGCCGGAATCGGTTGCGCTGTCGGCGCTCCGCTGGGCTTGACCATCGTCGGACTCCCCGTCGCCGTGGCACTGTGCCTGGGTGGCCTCGCAACAGGCGCCGGAATCGGCGGTGTCGCCGGAACGATCCTCGGCGGCGGCGGCGCGGCTGTCGTAGCCGGCATCGATCTCGTCAACACGCTGAATGCTCCTGCAGGGACGACCGTCTGGGCTCAGTAGCCACTTGGTGGTCAGTCGCTGCTCCACGGAAAGCCCCGCCCGCCCGAAGAGGACGAGCGGGGTTTTTCGATTCAATGTGCAGGAGGATCTACGTGGTGCCCCCAGTCGGACTCGAACCGACACTTGACGGATTTTAAGTCCGTTGCCTCTGCCAATTGGGCTATGGGGGCCTTGCCGCACCCGACGGGTCGGGTGCGGCAGGGATCAGACTATCGGGTCGGTCTGAGCTACCGACATCGCGATGCCGTCGAGTATGTCGTGTTCGCTGACAACCAGTTCGGCGATCCCGGCTTTGGCTTCGAACGCTTGAGCCAGCACCGTGGTGATGATCGCTCCGCCGCCGATGACGTCCACCCGCCCCGGATGCATCGGGCCGAAGGCAGCACGATCAACCCGAGGCATAGCAATGAGACGCTCGCACACGTCGAACAGTTGATTGAACGAAATCCTCGACAGGTGCACCTTCTCGGCGTCGTACTCCGGAAGATCCTGCGCGATCGCGGCCAGCGTCGTCATGGTTCCAGCGACACCCACCCACGTGTGCGCCTTCTCGACGGGTACGGCCTCGAACGCCTCGGCAAGTTTCGCGGTCGCGAAAGCCGTCGCCTCGGAAACCTGCTCTGCTGTAGGCGGATCCGACGGTAAGCACCGCTCCGTGACGCGCACACAGCCGATGTCGGTGGAGTACGCAGCCTGGACGCCGGACGCCTCGCCGAGGACAACTTCGGTGGATCCGCCGCCGAGATCGACCACCACGAAGGGGCCCTCCGACGGATCGAGTTCTCCCACAGCACCGCTGAACGATAGGCGCGCCTCTTCGTCGCCGGTGATGACCTCTGCTCCGGATCCGGGAATCACCGCGCCGAGCACGTCCCGCGTCATCGTGAAGAAGTCTTCCCGATTCGCAGCGTCGCGAGTAGCCGAGGTGGCGACCATGCGAACGGCGGTTGCTCCGGCATCGGCGATCATCGACGCGTACTCGACCAGCGCGACCCGGGTGCGTTCGATGGCCTCGGGCGCGAATGTCCCTGTCGCATCAACACCTTGACCGAGTCGCACGACGCGCATCTCGCGCCGGACATCCACCAGACGACCGTCGGCGCCGACGTCGGCGATCAGCAGTCGAATGGAGTTGGTACCGCAATCGACTGCGGCGACACGGCGAGTCACCGGTCGGTGTTGTCGGCATCGTCGATGCCAGGCCAGTCCGCGGGAATTGCAGTGCCGCGCAGCTTTCCGTGACCGGCCAACGCGACGGACTCGTCACCGAGCGGATTGACGCCGGGTCCCTTGGCAAGCGAATGTGCCATCAACACGTGCAGGCACTTGACACGATCCGGCATCCCACCGCCGGCAAAGTCGGTTCCCAGAGATTCGATCGCGTCCCGCTCGGCAAGGTACGACTCGTATGCCCGTCGGTAGGCCGCGGCAAGTTTCGGATCCTGGGTCAGGCGTTCGGTCATTTCACGCATGACGCCGGCGGATTCCTGACGGCTCGCTTCGGCAGTCAGTCGCGGGTCCGTGAGGTAGTACAACGTCGGGAACGGTGTTCCGTCCGGAAGTTTGGGGGCGGTCTTGACCACGCCCGGCTGACCGTCCGGGCTGCGGTACGCGATCTCGATCACTCCGCGTGGCTCACGGCCCAATTGAGCGGCAACGGCGTCGAGATCCGCTTGTGAAACCTGTGGGGAATTTTCGGACGTGTTGCTCACCCGGTGGGTACTCCTTGTTCTTCTGGCTCTATCGGCGCCAACGGCATCGGGGCCGGTGTCGTCGTCTCGGGAACCACTGGCGGTTCCGAAATCGTTTGCCACAGATCGCGATACCACGGACCTGTGAGCGGTGTTTCCTTTTCCGGCTTCTTCTCGGGTTCCTTGTAGTCACCGGGAAGCTGAACCTGGAACGGGGTCTCGCCCGGTTTGACGTACCGAAGGCGTTCTCGTGCAAGAGCTTCGATGTACGCAGGGTCGTCGAAGCGCGCGTTCTGCCCTTGCAGCTTTCGCAGTTCTTCCTCGAGTACCTGACGTTCCGCCGCCACCTGCGCGGCATCCGAACGCTGGCTGATGTAAGTACGGAGCGGCACTGCCAGTGTCAGCGCCAGCATGAGCACAACCATCGCGAGCACAACTGCCCGACTGGTGGACAAGCCGAAAATGGTGTTGTCCGACTTCGGAAGCCGAGACCAGAACTTGTTGGTTCCGCTCTTCCCCCGGGCCGACTTCGACCCTCGCGCCGACGCTTTCTCGGCGGAGACCCCCGGTTGCGCGGGGCCTGTCACAGCGGAATCGACTGCTTCCGGATCTACCGAAGGTTCCGACACGCGTGGGCGTCGGGCACTGTCCCGACGCGCACGCGACGGTGTGTCCCCACGACGGGAACCACGACCCCCCGGACTTCCGCCGGGGGATCGTGGCTTACCGCGCTGTGCAGACACTACTGAATCTTAGATTTCCGTCAGGCCTCGAAAGCGAAGCGCGGGAACGCAACCTCGCCGGCGTAACGTGCTGCGTCGCCGAGGTTTTCCTCGATGCGCAGCAGCTGGTTGTACTTGGCAACGCGCTCGCTGCGTGCCGGAGCACCGGTCTTGATCTGGCCGCTGCCGACGGCAACCGCGAGGTCGGCGATGGTGGTGTCCTCGGTCTCGCCGGAACGGTGGCTCATCATCGTCTTGTAGCCGTTGCGGTGAGCGAGATCGACGGCGTCGAGGGTCTCGGTCAGGGTGCCGATCTGGTTGACCTTCACCAGGAGTGCGTTGGCCGCACCCTTGACGATGCCTTCTTCGAGGCGCTCGGGGTTGGTGACGAAGAGGTCGTCGCCGACGAGCTGGATCTTGTTGCCGATCTGATCGGTGAGTGCGACCCAGCCGTCCCAGTCGTCTTCGTCGAGCGGATCCTCGATGGAAACGAGCGGGTAGGCGTCGATGAGCTCGGCGTAGAACGCCGCCATCTCGGCCGCGGTGCGGTTCTTGCCCTCGAACTTGTAGCCGGTGCCGTCGGTGTAGAACTCGGTGGCAGCGACGTCGAGAGCGAGCGCGACGTCGGTACCCAGCTTGAGGCCGGTCTTGTTCACGGCGATCGTGATGAGGTCGAGTGCTTCCTTGGTGCCTGCGACGTCGGGCGCGAATCCGCCTTCGTCGCCGAGACCGGTGGAGAGGCCCTTCTCCTTGAGAACCGACTTCAGGGAGTGGTAGACCTCGGCGCCCCAGCGCAGCGATTCCTTGAAGCTCGGTGCGCCGATGGGAGCAACCATGAACTCCTGGACGTCGACACCGGTGTCTGCGTGTGCGCCACCGTTGAGGATGTTCATCATCGGGACAGGGAGAACGTGAGCGTTGGGGCCACCGACGTAGCGGAACAGCTCGAGGCCCGAGGACTCGGCGGCGGCGCGAGCCACGGCAAGCGAGGCACCGAGCAGAGCGTTTGCGCCGAGACGCGACTTGTCCGGGGTGCCGTCCGCGTCGAGCAGCGCCTGGTCAACCGTGCGCTGCTCGGTTGCGTCGATGCCGATGATGGCAGGAGCGATCTCGCCGAGCACAGCCTCCACGGCCTTCTCGACGCCCTTTCCGCCGTAGCGTGCGCCACCGTCGCGCAGTTCGACGGCTTCGTGCTCACCCGTCGAAGCGCCGGACGGCACCGCAGCCCTGGCGAAACTTCCGTCTTCGAGCAGAACCTCGACCTCAACCGTGGGGTTACCACGGGAATCAAGGATCTCGCGAGCTCCGACCTGCTCAATACTGGCCACTGTGTGGTTCTCCTTCGAATGGGCTTCGCATTGGGGCACGCTCTGCGTGCTTGACACCTGGGCTCCGACCCCTCCGGTCGAAAGAGGACCACGATCGCGGCTGGGCCTCTGCAGTGCCAGCACCTCTGTAGTGCCAGCACACAGCCTAACCGCACGGGCCGAAGGCTTCTTTATCGACGCGCGGTCACGGGTCCGACCTGCGGATCGATCACCGTCAGTCCGGCCGTACCCCGACTGAATACGCCGACGCACGATCACGAACGAGCGCGAGATAGTCGCCCGAGAGGTTGTACGCCATCAGTGCCTGCTGCCATCCGGCAGCGGAAGTGAGGTCTCCCCCGCGTGCACACAGGTAGCGGGCGGCCGTGAGGGCAGCGTCGTCGATGTTGTCGGGGTCCACCCGGCCGTCGCCGTTGGCGTCGACTCCCCATTTGAGCCACGTCTCGGGGATGAACTGCATGGGCCCCATCGCACGGTCGTGCACTGGATCGCCGTCCATCGCCCCGCCGTCGGTGTCGGGGATCTCGGCAACTCCCGGGCCACCGTCGAGAGGGATTCCCCGAATGATCGGAGCAACCTGGCCGAACGCGTCGACCGACGAGCCGTCGTAGGTCCCGTGGCGGCTCTCGACGCTGCCGATACCGGCCAAAGTTGTCCACCCGATTCCGCAGCCAGGAAGCGTCTCGGCCATCACCGCGGCGGCGTACCCGTAGGCCTCGAGTGCCGTCGTCCCGATCCCGATGTCGTCCGACAATCCCGCTGCCCAGTCGGCGAGTTGATCAGCACTGCGGCCGGGAGCATTGATGTCGATCGGCGGCGTCGGAGAGCCGGTACCTGGGGGTATGCCCTCGGGAATAGCAACCTTCGGTTCGTTCGATCCGCAAGCCACGACGCCTGCGCCCAGCAAAGCTGTTCCGGCAGCTACTGCTGCTACGGCTCGCGAGAGACGCCGGGGACTTCTGCGGGCTACGGGAGTTCGGTACACCCCTCCATCATCCACATGCGAGTGAACTACTCCCGAATCCATTGGTAAAGAACAGCAAAAGTACAGGTGAGGGCATGGTTCGCCGTCGATGATGGAGTATCTTCTTCTGAGTTAAGGCTGGCCTAGCCTCACGAACTTGTCCGAAGCTGTTACACCCTTCCTGTCAGGAGTCGCCCGTGCCCGTGTCGGTACTCGCTGCCGCGAGCACACCATCAGTTGCCACCCAGTTATTCGGCAGTGGCCTGATCGGTCTGCGCGAAGGCCTCGAAGCGGGCATCGTGGTGATGATTCTCGCCGCCTACCTCGTGAAGGCGCAGCGCAAGGACGCACTGAAATGGGTGTGGCTCGGCGTCGCGATCGCCGTCGCGATGGTGGCGATCATCTTCTTCGCGATCCACTACGGAACGTCGACGGTCGACGGCCTGACCGCAGAGATCATCGCGGGCGTTGCCTCCCTGATCGCCGTCGTCATCGTCACGATCATGGTCCTGTGGATGCGTACGGCAGCGAAGAACATTTCCGGAGATCTCAAGGCGGGGATGGAAAAGGCGCTCATTGCCGGACCCGTCGCCATTTTGTCGCTGGCATTCTTCGCGGTCGGTCGTGAAGGCGTCGAGACAGCGTTGCTCATGGTGGGGTACGCAGAGAACACCGCCGGCAGCTCCTGGCCGCTGGTCGGACTGCTCCTCGGAATTCTCTTGGCCGCCGTCTTGACCGTCGCCATGTACTTCGGCGCCCTCCGTCTCAACCTCACGACGTTCTTCCGGTACACGGCGATCTTCCTCATCGTCGTAGCCGCCGGAATCCTCTCGTACGGTGTTCGCGCTCTGCAGACCGGAAACGTCCTGCCGGGCGGTTCGAATCTCGCGTTCAACCTGACACCCGGCTACGACCCGTCGACCTGGTACGGCACCGTCCTCGCCGGAATCTTCAACTTCCGCCCGGACCCGACCGTCCTGCAAGCCGTCGCATGGCTCGTCTACCTCGTAGTCGTCCTAGCACTCTTCCTGCGTCCCCTTCCGTCGAAGCCAACCGAGCCGACGGCCCCGCCCGCGCACGACACACACGTTCCCGAAAAATCCTGAGAGGCATTGCCGACATGCGTAAATCCACCCTCGTACTGGCCACGGCTGCGGTACTTCCCTTCTCCCTCGCCGCGTGCACCGAGAAGACGACGGCGAACGACGGCGACATCACGGTCACCGCCACCGACGACTCATGTGAGGTCAGCGCCACGACGGGGACGACCGGCACGTCGACCTTCCAGGTGACGAACAACGGCTCCAAGGTCACCGAGTTCTACGTCTTCGCCGAGGGTGATCGAGCGATGGGCGAGGTCGAGAACATCGGCCCAGGACTGACCCGTCAGCTGATCGTCTCTCTCCCTGAAGCAGCGACCTACCAGCTCGCCTGCAAGCCGGGCATGGTCGGAACCGGCATCCGTCAGGACTTCGTCGTCACAGGCGATTCGCAGGCGGCCACCGACGAGAGCGGCCAGCTCGCCGAAGCCGCCGACGGTTACCGTCGCTACATCCGCAGCCAGATCGTCGCGCTGCAGGACACCGCAGCTCAGTTCGTCGCCACAGTCCAGTCCGGCAACGTCGACCAGGCGAAGGCACTGTTCCCGATCGCACGTACCTACTACGAGCGCATCGAACCCGAAGCCGAGAGCTTCGGCGAGCTCGATCCCAAGCTGGACCTTCGCGAAGCGGATCTCGAGCCCGGTCAGGTCTGGACCGGGTTCCACCGCCTCGAGAAGGATCTGTGGGTGACCGGGCTTCAGCCGGACACCAACGCGGTCGCAGATCAGCTGCTCGAAGACATCCAGTACCTTGCCGACCAGGTGAACGCGGACGATTACACGATCGATCCCACCAAGATCGCCGGCGACGCTCAAGGGTTGCTCGACGAGATCTCGAAGTCGAAGATCAGCGGAGAAGAAGACATCTTCTCGCATACCGACCTCTGGGATTTCCAGGCCAACGTCGATGGCTCACAAGCGGCGATCGCGGCACTGAACCCGATTCTGCAGGAACGTAATCCCGAGCTCGCCCAGCGCATCGCTGACCGATTCGCCGACCTCGACGCTGCGCTGGCGCAGTTCCAGGTCGGCGACGGATTCGTGTACTACGACACCGTGACCGAGGCGCAGCGTCAGGAACTCTCGCGTAAAATCGATGCTCTGTCCGCCGAGGTCAGCCAGGTCCAGGAAGTAGTCGCGGGACAGTAGATGACTGATTCACCGAAAGGCACACCCGCTGCGGAAAGCGCAGCACCGCAGGCAGTCTCACGGCGCCGACTGTTCGGCGCCGTGGGGGCGGGCGCCGTCCTGGCCGGTGCCGGTGCCGTCATCGGGCGGGTGACCGCCGACGAGAGTTCCGGCACCGATCACGCAGACGTGGTGGCCTTTCGCGGCGAGCATCAGGCAGGCATCACGACGCCGGCCCAGGATCGTATGCACTTCGTCGCTTTCGATGTGACGACGAAGTCGCGCGACGAACTGATCACGCTGCTGCAGACGTGGACGGCGATGGCCGAACGAATGACGGCGGGTCAGGAAGCAACCGAGGACGGAGCGACCGGCGACGGTCCGTATGCACCACCGAGCGATACGGGTGAGGCACTCGATCTCGCGCCGTCGCAACTCACCCTGACCATCGGATTCGGACCGTCACTTTTCGACGACCGGTTCGGTCTCGCAGACAAGAAACCTGCTGCCCTGCTCGATCTCCCCCACTTCCGTGCGGACAACCTCGATCCGAATCGCAGCGGGGGCGACATCGCCATCCAAGCGTGCGCCAACGACCCCCAGGTTGCCGTCCATGCGATCCGCAACCTCGCGCGAGTCGCGTTCGGGACCGCGTCGGTCAAATGGTCGCAACTCGGGTTCGGACGAACATCCTCGACCTCGACGACGCAGGCGACACCACGAAATCTGTTCGGGTTCAAGGACGGAACAGCCAACATCAAGGCGGAAGATCCAAACGCACTCGCCCAGCACGTCTGGGTTGATCCCACTGACGATCAGGCCTGGATGGCGGGCGGCTCATTCCTCGTCGCAAGACGAATCCGCATGCTGATCGAGCAGTGGGATCGCGCAGTACTCAAGGAACAGGAAGCTGTCATCGGCCGCTCCAAACGCAGCGGAGCGCCGCTCGGCGGCAAGGACGAGTTCGACGAGCTCGATCTCGATTCCAAAATGGGACACGACTTCGTCATCCCGGAGGATTCACACGTGCGCCTGGCCTCTGCCGAGGAACTCGGTGGGATTCAGATCTTGCGCCGCGGATACAACTTCACGGACGGCTCCGATGGCTTCGGCCACCTGGACGCGGGACTGTTCTTCGTTGCGTACTGCCGGAATCCGGTCGAGCAGTTTGTTCCGATGCAGCAAAACCTTTCACGACACGATGCGCTGAACGAATACATCCAGCACGTCGGTTCTGCGGTCTTCGCTTGCCCCGGCGGTCTCGCCGACGGCAAGGACTGGAGTTCCCAACTGTTCACCTGACGCGAGTCTCTGTGTTCAGTACCTCCACGAACGCACCAAATTGACCGGTGCCCGATTCCGCTCGGTCAGTGGATCGATTGCTCTGGTCGTGGTCGGCGGCAGCAAGTCGGAGGTAGGTACCGGCGCGACAATTGCCGTTGTTTGCGCCTGCGGCGGTTCCGCCTGTGCAGGATCCGAAAACGGGCGCAGCACCGCCCACGCGAGGAAGCTGGTCAGCGCAACCATCGAGAACCCGACGCCCACAAGGATTTGCATCCTCCCAAGCCCACCAGCAGGTAGCGAATCCGATTCGGTGTCTTCTTCGGTTTCACCGACGCTGTGCACCACGGCCTGATCGGAAGACATTTCTACAGTATCCGTTGCGATTTCCGAGTCGGAGACTGCCGAAACCGCGACGTCCGAAACCGCGACGTCCGAAACCGCGACTTCCGAGCTGGGGTGCTCCTGATGTAAGACCTCGGCTATCAATGCTGCGCCCTTGGCCGAGGCGAGCTCGGGCTCGGCCGGCCTGATCACCGGTACCGAAAACTCCCGCGCGAGTATCTTCTCCACCAGTGAAATTCGGGCGCCTCCTCCGACGAGAACCAAAGCGTCAGGGACACACCGAGCTCGTGCCGCAACTTCTCGAATCACCATCAGCGTGTCTTCGACTTCACGCTCGACAACCGAATCGAAACGGATGCACATGGATTCGGGAACGGGCATCACCTGCGCACGACGGGAGCCACTGGCGAGATACTCCTTGACTTCGCGGGCGTCGAACGCTGAATCAGCGTCGAGGGCTGCATCAACAGTGGTTGCGGGAAGTAACTCCGCGACAACCCCGTCGAGCCTGTCACCGGCGAGCGCCGTCGACCGCGTGGACGCGATGGTTGTCGCGGTCCCGATCTCGATCATCGAGACAGTCACTCCGGTTCGACCGATATCGAGAACTGTAAGTAACCGAAAACCTTCGGCCGCACCCGAAGTCCGTACCAACGCGACAACGGCAACCGCTTCCGGCACCGTGACAACGCCCTCGATACCTCGGGCACGCAGTTCTGATTCGAGCGCTACGTTCTGCCGCTCGTCGGGAACCGAAATGACCATCCGTGACGTGTCCCCGCGAACCGCAGCAACTAGGTGAATCGCGGCTGTCCGGACCGGAGAGGCGTCGTTTGCATCTACAGTCCGAGTCAGGAATCGACCGCTCGTGGATCCGGTTTCCGGCTGGGGGTCGGCCCGAACAATACGAACCGAGGCAGCGCCCAACGACGCACCGAACACTGGATCCATCGCTGTACGCACCCCCATATCCAACTCTTGCACTGTTCATCCGCCGCAAAACATACTTGCGGTATGTTATCTGTAGCGGGAAGTTTACCGGATCCTCTGGAAACCGGAGAACTACGCGAAACTGGCAGGCCGAATCAATGTGTGGAGAGGTCCTTGAACAAATCGATGGCCAACATGACAACCGTGATGTCCGCACTACACGCACCCAACCCCACCCTGCTGGCGATCACCACCCGGCGCCTCCGCGACCGCCAGACACCGACCGGGATTCGCACGATCGACACGTGGATTCCGGGCCCTGGCGATGGGGCACTGTTCGCCTCGGTTCACCTGCCGTCGGATGCTGCCGTGCGCGGTGCCGTGGTCATATGTCCACCCCTCGCGAAGGAACACATCAGCGCTTATCGGGGACTGCGCCAACTCGCCCAAGAACTTGCCGAGCACGGATTCCTCGCTCTTCGTTTCGACTATGAGGGACAAGGAGATTCATCCGGTCGGCAGGATGACCCGCTAGCAGTTACGCACTGGCAGGCCAGCGTGACAGCAGCCGTTTCGTACGTGCGGCGCACAGGTATCGAGTCCGTTGCCGTCGCAGGTTTGCGTGCAGGGGCCCTACTGGCCGCGTCCACCGTAGATACACTTGGCGACCTACGTGCGATGGTCTTGTGGGATCCGGTCATATCCGGTAGGGCCTATGTTCGAGAACTGACGTCGCTGTACCGCGTTTCGGTCGACGACGACCCCCACCACGACGATTGCACATCGATCGTCGGCGGCCTGCTGGCTTCCGCAGCGGTGAATGACCTTTCCGGACTTGACCTCAGCACGTTCGATCCGAGTTCGTCGACAAAAGTCCTCGCCGCGATTCGCCCTGAATTCGCTGATTCGCCCCGCGTGGTACGGATGCTCGAGCGATCCGGTGCTGAACGCATATTCGTCGAACGCCAGAATCAGTTCGTTTCCCCCAGCAGTTTCGTACTCTCGGTGCCTACGCACGACATACAGCGGATTTCGAGTTGGGTGTCGCGACAATTCGGCGAGGACAAGACTTCCGTCGATCCAGAGATCACGTCGGCGGCGCATGTCGCGACGGCTGACGACGGCGAAGAAGTCTGGGAAATATTGGAACGACGGTCCACCGGATCACTATTTGCAATCTCCACCGCATCCCGCACGACCGCGAGCCACGCTGCCACAGCGATCTTTCACAGCACCGCGAACGAGCACCGGATCGGGCCGGCGAGACTGTGGGTCGAGTCCGCTCGAACTCTCGCCTCGCACGGTATTCGCTCGATTCGCTTCGACAGGATGGGCACAGGAGACAGCGGCACGGTCTGCACCGACGAGAGCACGCCCATCGTGTCTCCGGAAGCGCGCCGCAATGTGTTGGATCTCGTCGACACTCTCGACGTGCCGCCGTCCCGCCGGATGCACGTCGGAATGTGTTCCGGCGCATGGATGGGCGCCTATGCAGCAAGCCAGCGCGGCGCAAGGTCCGTGGTGCTTCTCAACATAGTGAACTGGTCGATCAACAATCGCCGACCACCAGTGAAGAAAGCACACGTCGATGCAATGGAGTCTGACGTTGCAAACCGAATTTTCCTCGTGGCCAGAACAATTCGCAATTCCGGACGACGAGCTCAGCGGTACGTCCCCTACCCGGTGTGGCTCGGTCTCGGTTTCCTCGGATTGGTCAATGCCCCCGAGTCGATGCTTCGGACCTTGACCCGCCGCGGGACAAAAACTGCAGTGTCACTCTCGCCGGAAGACGAAGCGTGGTTCGAGGCGAACAGAGGCCGACGAGGTATAGCGCGTCTTTCGAGATCGAGGAATCCTCCACAGGTCTTGTTCTCAGGCTCCGGCGATCACAACCTGTTCCATCGCAGTTCGCGAGAACGCGTCCGCCGGTTGATAGTTGCCTCTGCACTCGATGCGTTCGGAGACCGAAAACTCGCCGTGTCGAAGCGCGGTCAGGAGCGACTCGGAGCATGATGCGCACGTCTACCCGGGACGGAATTACAACGTCGTCCCAAGTATTTGTAGTCGTTGCAGCGACAACCGTGGCGCTTCTGACCGGTTGCACTGCCCACACAAGGCCCTCAAAACCGACTCCTACGTCCGTACCTCTTCCCTCGATCAGCGCCGACGCCGTCGCGGCCAGAGGCAAACTGGAAAGTGCGTCCGCGTTCGACGAAATCGATCCACTGATCGCCGACGTGGGCGCGACTGCCCACCAGATCACGTACCGATCAACTTCAGGTATGGACGGAAGCTCAACGGTCGTGTCTGGAGTCGTCTTCGTTCCGGAAGGCGATCCACCACCCGGCGGGCGGTCTGTTGTCACCGTCGGTCACGGCACAACGGGAGTGACTGCGGAGTGCGGACCTTCGATGTACCCGAATCTCCTGGGTTACGCGAGCACGATCGTCCCTTTGATGAAACTTGGGTTCGTCGCAGTCATGACCGACTACCAAGGATTGGGTCCGGCAGGCGGCATCAACCCGTACCTCGATCCGAACACCAGCGCATTCAACCTGATCGACGGAGTTCGCGCGGCGCGAGAAATGGTCCCGGACACGTCCGGGAAATGGGCAGGACTCGGCGTGTCGATCGGCGGGCAGGCGACATGGGCGGCGGCAGAGTTGTCCGGTTTCTACGCGCCCGAATTGAATTTTGTCGGATCGGTAGCGCTGGCTCCGGCGGCAGATCTTTCCAAGCTCGCCGACTTGGCCCAGTCGCAGTGGCTGACGCATGAACAGCAGATCATGATGTCGTACGTAGTATCTGGGCTGACCATCGCTCGACCCGGCACCGATCCAGGCAACTACCTACACGGCGCGCTGGCGAGCAACTCTGCGATGTGGCTGGCATGTGCGGGTCCGGTGTTGAAAGAACGCGGCGAACAAGCATCACGACTGAATCCCGCCGATACCCTGCCGAACTCCGACGAGGCCGGAGCAGTCTTGCGCGACTGGCTCATATCGATCGCCCTTCCGCAGCGTCCGGCCGGAGGACCACTCTTGGTCATCAACGGCGACGCTGATCAGACGATCCGCCCGCAGTGGGTGCAAGAGGCCGTCGACAATGCCTGTGCGTTCGGCGATTCGGTGCAGCACATCGTCAGGGCAGGCCAAACTCACAATAATCTGGATCCGGGGTCCGAGACCGCAGTCTGGCTCCAAGCGCGCTTCAGAGGCGAGTCACCGCCGTCGGACTGCTGATTATCGTCCAAAACTCGAATCGACCAGGTACTCCATGTTCTGAACCGCAGGAGTGGACACGACGTCTGAATGTGCCTTCGCCGAAGCCACTTCCGCCCCGTTTCGAACCACGCTGACCGAGACGGCGCCGACCGCCGACGGAACCGTGCAGATGTCCATCCCTGTATCGGCACTGCACGTGGTCGTCGAACCGCCGACCGTAACTTTCACTTCGGCACCTTCGACCAAGAAGGTCAAAACCTCGATCGTGTCGCGAACCGGGGACGACCCCGCACGCAGAATCATCGGTGATACCGAGGGTAGTGCGGGTTGCGCGGACGACAGCTGGTTCCGATATGTGACGTACGCGATATCACGTGCAATCGCCGGTGCCGTTCCGGTCTTGAACCAGTCGACAAAATATGCGTTCAAATCGAGCAGCGCACGACCGTGCCCCTCGCTCGGTGCAAACGCCGTACCTTCGCTGTAGTCGTTCCACGAAATTAGTTGCACCCATTCGCTATCCGATTCGCGCGCAATCTGCCAGGTGTTTCGGAGATTCTCAGTGTTCTGCGCTTCGTCGAAAACCGATTGGCTGGGACGCGCATCCTGGAACGAGACCGACTGCATCCATATCTTGCCGAGAGCGTGCGCTCGGTTCACCTGATCCAGTGGCGAGCCGATCCCGGTGTCCGTCACTGGATTGAAGGAAGGGTTACGTCCACCCCACGTCGACATTCCATAGCTTATCGACGCGAATGAATCCATATTCGTGGTGGAGTTCAGGAAAAGTGGAACGAAGGCCACCTCGATCCCGTAGCGGGCCTTCATGATTTCGAGAAACTGCGACCACCACGCCGGGTCGTGTTTCTCGGCAAGAAAGGGCGAAATCACCACCCGGTTGTCCGTCAATCGAAAAACCGACGGCGATGACGCGTACTGCGACAACTCGCCTGCCAGATTCGCGGGGTCCAATGTGCCGAGTTCGCCGTTCATATCCGGCATCAGCATTATTTCGAACGCAGGATCAACCGCAGCCGAAGCGGCGAGAAGTTGGGACGGAACGGACGAAGACCACAACGGGTTCGACGACTTCGTCAGAATGTCAACCGAGAACCCACTGATTCCCGCGTCGATTGCCTGCCGCACTTCATCTTCGAGATCTCGCTGCCTCCACTGTGGGTCAGCTGAAACAGGCCGTGGTTGCGGTCGGTCTCGAAGAAACCCTCCGAATGCGGCGTATGAACCTCGTTCACCGTTCGGATTGAGATACTGCGTGGCGTAATAGTCTTCGCCCGACGGTAGGTTGTCGATCGAAAGGGGATACGGCGGGAAGTAGTGCGCAAAGACCATTTTGCCGGTCGACTGTCCGTTGTCCGGAAGCTCGACGGCGGGATGTGATGACACCGCCGCGTCAACCCTCGCGTTTGGGTCCACTCCATCAGAGAGCCTGAGGCCGGCCACTACGAGAAGCACTGACGACACCAGCGCAATGCCGATGGCAACTGCACGAAATTTCCTGTCCCGCGAACCTTCGATACTCACCCGTTTCCGTTTTCGAGCATCGGCGTTCACCGAATCAGCCACCCCTTCTCACACACGGCCTTACGCCGCAATGTCCGGTGACGTTGACATCCCGAACCTGGAAATCGAATTCCAATTCAATTCTGCTGCACAGAATCCGAAGCTTGCGACGGGTGATTCGACCTGGAATCGGAATCGCCGTTCCCACCGAGTGATCTTACCTGCCGCTTATCGGTCGGCAACTCGTCACTCGAGAGGTTCGCCTTCTGCGCGACCTTTGTGCGGAGCATCGAGCGAGGGATCGCCACTGTCGGACTGTCCAGATCACTGCGCGTGTAGCGCCCCTCGGTCTCCGCCGGCTCCCATTCGTCGAAATCGATGCGCATATCTTCGGCCGGAGATTCGGCCGAATCCCCCGAATCATGCTTCTCCACTTCATTCTTCCCCGTCGATCCCACACCTGGTTCTGCGTGTACTACCTGCGCGCCGGCTCCTCGTTCAACGGGAGGCCACGCGCCGACTGGTTCATTCGATGCATCATTCACCGGAGGCTCGTTCGCCGCAGGCTCGTCCACCACACTCACACGGCTGCGGACCTTGACCAAGCCACCCCGTCTGACACCCGACAGCACCGCGCCCAACAGGTTCGCGCCGGCAGCGCGCAGCGTGGTCGCTGCGCCTTCCACCTCGTCGACCGACGAAATACTCTGTGTTGAAACAAGAACCACGCCGTCGACGACTGAGCCGATCACAGCCGAATCGGAATAGAGCGACAACGGTGGACCCACGACGATCGTGTATTCGAATTTCTCGGAGGCTTCCGAAAGCATCTCGCGTGCCGAGACCGATGCGATGGCATCACCGGAATCGGATCGTATCGAGCCGGCGGGCAGCAGAGTCAATGAGCGACCGGGTACCTGAACGAGCACGTCCACGAGCGGAATCGCACCGGCCAGCACGTCGGAAAAGCCGACTGCCGGCTTGATACCGAGGTATGAATCCAAGCTCGGCGACCTCAAGTCACCGTCCACCAACAGCACTCGACGTCCCGCTTCGGACAGGACAACCGCGAGATCGGCTGCGATGCACCCCGCAGGCTCCGAGTACCGAGGCGAGGCGATGAGGACCGAACGGATCGCGTCGGCACTCGGGCCGGCGAACTCGATACCTGTCCTGAGCTTGCGTATCGACTCGGCATAGGCGGTCGCGCCGTCGGCGGGGAACGTCAACGCGCGAAATCCCCGCGAGGCCGATTCCGGAACTGTCGCCAAAATCGGTACACCTGCAACGGCCGAGAGCATGGAAGCGCTTCGAACAGACCGGTCGAGTCGCCCAAGGAGCACCCGGACGCCGATGCCGACGACCAGGCCACCGATGAGGCCGAACAGGGACGTCATCACGAGATTCGAACCCCCACTGGCATCTTCAGCGTTGGCCTCGGTGACCACCTGGACGGAGGTATTCGGACGGCCACCACCGTTAGGGGTCTCCAACTGCCCCACATATTGTGCAAAATTCTTCGCATACGCATTGGCGATACCGGCCGATCCTTCGGCCGTCGAATCCGTGACAGAGACCTGCAAGAGCACAGTTTTCTCAACTGCTGCCGCCGAAACCTGCGAGGCCAACTCATGTCCGCTCATTGGAAGACCCAGGTCGTCGATCACCTTGACCGCCAGATCGTCGCTCGAAAACAGTTGGGCATAGGTCGCCGCTCGTTGCTGAGAAAACAGATCGCCCTGGTAGGCGCCAGCCGAGTCAGCACTGATCGGCGAGCCGATGAACAGCACAGTTGTCGACGTGTAGGACGACGGACTCGAGATGGCCATGAAAGCACCGAGGATCAAGCCGAGCACCGCGAAGACAGGTATTGCCCACCCCCGCCTCAGAATTCGCGCGGCAGTGCTGAGTGCATTCATGTGTTCGCCTTTCTTGGAGATCGCTGTGTGCGTGTGTCTCCGTCGCGCCGTGGCGTGTAACTTGCCACCGAGTCAGTTGTGTCTGGCCGATTCACGGGCAACACTGCCCCTCGCTGCGTTCGGCGCGTGGTCGTCAAGAGGACCGAACCTTCGATTTTCGCTCCTGCGATTTCCAGATCGTGAATCTTCGTCATCAACGTCTGCATGTTTGTCGAATGAGACTGAACGACAAGGATTATCGAACGGCATACCTTGGCCAGTCGGCCCGAGTCGGCGTACTGCGTCCCGCCGGAGTCGAAAACAACCACTACGTCGAACCTGGCACTCAGATCTCGCAGCATGCGCCTGAACGACTCAGACTCGAAGACTCGCTCCGGAGTTTCGGTCGGCGAACCGCTCCGGAGGAGAGTCGGATGCAGCGGTGTCGAGATCAGAACATCATCGAGGACGCTGTCCGACATGACGATGTCGGTGACCCCGAACTCGATATGTGCACGCGAGGATCGGAAGTTGCAGTCGACGAGAACCACCGAATACCCCAGAGCGCAAGCAGCATCGGCGATGCCGCCAGCTGCGAACCTGCTGATCTTCCCCTCGTCGGCAGCGGTCACGAGCACGGGTGACGCGGGCGTACCTGACCCGATGAGATCTCGGTTGAACTGCAGTCTCTCAAAATAACTTCTCGATGCCGACTGAGCACCTTCCTCGGCGGACAATCCCCTGTCACCGAGGTACGGGATCGACTCGAGCACAGGTAGACCCGTCCAGGCCGCTAATTCGTCGACACCCTGAACTGCTCTCGACCTCGCAGTAGCCAAGATCACACCAGTCACTCCAACCATCGATCCGACGACCAACCCCAGAAGAACGTTCGGAATCGTCTGCGGACCAGCCGGGCTCGTCGGTGCTGACGCCGTGACGACAGTCAGCGGCTGAACCGTCGGGATCAAAGTCCCACTCGGCGTCTCGAGTCGCCGGATCGTCTCGTTCATCTCATCCGAAGCCGCGTTCGTCAGTTGCAACGCCCGGTCTGCGCTGTCGGTGGTGCCAGAGATTTCGAGCAACACGGTGTCGGGCACAACGCGAACCGAAATGCTTTCGACGTCACGCAGACCACTCTCGCCCAGACGACTTGCGGCGCGGGCCGAGAAGTCGGCACCCTCCGCCAGACGCGTGTACGTACCCGCTCGTTGCTGCGAGAATTCGTCACCTTGGAAAGGGCTCGAATCGGCATTGCCCAGAGTGGTCGGTGTACCCCACCCTGGCGTGGTGAGAAAGAGCTGGGTCGAGGACTTGAAAGTGGTCGGCGTGAGCAATGTCAGCAGAACGCCTACCAGCAGGCCGAGCAATGTCGAGATGCCGACGACAACCCACTTGTCACGAAGGACTCCGAAGAAGCGGGACGGGTTCATCGCAGAATCCCCCCATTCGGCGCGCCCTCGCGAATCACACCGGAGGCGGTCAGCGATTCCACCAGTTTCTGAGCAATCACTGCGTTCCCCACTGCATTCGGGTGCACACCGTCCTCGAATTTCAGTGTCGTGAGGTCCACGTCGGCGTACCAACCGTCGGCAACAGGATCGATCACGGTCGCGGCAACCGATTCCCCGTAACTTCGCAGCGCTGATACGAATTGGTCGTATCCGTCGTACGGCACAGGTGTGACGTATGTCGGCACGATGATCACCAGACGCGCATCCGGCCATGCATCCCGGACGGTATCGATGTACGACGTCATGACGGGAAACAAATCCATCGGACTCATGTGCAGATCGTTTCGCCCACCGTCCACGAAAATGATGTCCGCTCGATACCGCTCGATCGACACCTGTAGTCGATTCTCGAATCGTGTTGTAGTTCCCTGATACTCGGGTGCGCCGTCGTTGGTGAAACCGGTGCTTCCCTGAGCATCGACATTGCAGTCCCACCCCATCCGGACGCAGATGATTCTCGGGTATGCCCCGAGCCCGATTCCGTTGATGCCCGCAGTGAAGCTGTCGCCGAACCACATCGATGCCGGCGCTGTGTCCGGCGGCAACTGAGGAACCGTTGTCTCTGCTGTGAGGGCGGACCGGCCGTTTCCGGCAGCCGAATTCTGACGCACCGCCAGCGCCGTCGCACAAACGACCAGTACCACCAGCAGAGCAAGGCCCACGAGTTCCAGCGGGCGACGGGCAGAGATTCTCGACGAGAATCGGTTCGTCCGAGTCATCGAGTCACCTCCCGCCGTGAGACGAAGAATGCACAACCGATGATGACGAGGAAGTACGACATCGCTTGCAGCAGTGATCCTCTGAGCAGAATAATCAGGTAGAAGGGCAGGATGCAGGCAAGGATCGTCGGCGCCCTGGACTGGCGCAGCGACAGTTCGATTCGTCTGTCCTGAATCCCTGCGATCAAGCCTAGAGCAACCATTCCGACAATCAGCGCGATCCACCCACCGTTGACGAACAGTTCGGACCACAACGGAGCAGAAAGGTTCTTGACCGTGTAGTTGCGGCTCTCCGCGAGCAGGATGCCCGTGTCCGTAGCTTTGCCGGGCCAGATGGTCCGCGGAATCCAGAAAAGAACAACTCCGAGTGCCTGCTTGCCATCGGTAACCCCGTGCGTATTCACAAAGTTGACGGTGTTGTTGACCTGCGCAAATGCGTCGTAGTCCGGAGACGTGAGCGATTCGAGAGGCGAGCTTGTCTTGAACTGTGCCGACGTGCTGTACCTGAACGCATCGGCGAGCGGAAAGACCAGGACAAGTGCAGCCACGGCAAGCAAGGCAACCACACGGAAACGACCACGGGTCGCGAAGAGTCCGAAAAGTGCCGCCACGGCTAGTGCTGCAGTACCGAACAGATACCTCGCACTCGAGATCGGATTGAAAGTCAACAACAGCACGGCTCCGAGCACGATGGCGCAGAGAAGAAACAAACGATCGGCTCCCGGATTCTGATCACGGTATTTGACCACCGCGATGAATGCGACAAGCAAGGACATCATCGCGACGGCGCCGATGATGCTGGCGACCGTGGATTGCCCCAGCGACGCACTCGCCTGCTCCACCACGGCACTTCGGCTCGACAGAAGCGTCCCTACACCAAGTTTCTTGATGTAGTACGCGTTGGCGACCAGGGCGCAACCGGCAAGAATCAAAACCCGAACGGGATCCACACGCACGCTCGTGGCGTTTCCCCATCGCGTGTCTCTGATTCGACGCCACACCGCTCCGGAGAACACTAATCCCACCAGGAAGCCGCCGATTCCCAGAAGGACGATAGCCACCGCTGTCGAGTTGAGGGACGGATCCACTCGGGGCGTCGTAGGAGGAATCTCTCGCAGGCGGAGCTGGGCAAGTGGGGCAAGACCCATGAAGACATAGGTGAAAACCCAGAACGACATCTCGACGAGCCGACGAAAGCCCTCGCCCACAATCCACGCATAGCGCAGTCCCGAAATCGTGGTGACGGCAAGTACCGCCATCCATACACGCCCTGGCGGTGTCGGAGTGAACTCGACGACTGCGAAAGGCACGATGATCACCATGATCACCGCGGTCCAGATCGCAATCAGCGGTGGCATCAACGAGTCCTGCCGCCCGACGTCGAATTCCGCGAACTCGTGAGGCTTTGTCCGCCCGCTGGAAATTGTTTTCACGTGGTCGTCCCGGCCAGTGCGCCTGTTCGTGTTCGGCGCAGATCGCCTGGTTCGGCACGATCAGCAGTGGACGGCACGCTCGCGGGGTCTTCACGGCCGGAGTGCTTCCGTTGGGCAGCGACCACCAGACACACCGCAACGAGGACGGACGAGACCGCCAGCCCGATCGCGACTCCGACCGCGGTTCCTGTGAGGGCCGCGGCCGCGCTGCAGATGACGATTGCCGTGAGACTCTGGACAATTCGCAGCTTGAGCAGTCGTCCGCTGGCTCCTTGAGTGCGGTAGAGATTGTAAACACCCGCTATCCAACAGATCGCCGCGTACTCGAGTCCGAGAAACGGCAGAACATGGCGAGCCTCGGCCCAGGACTCTCCTAGAACGACTCGGCCGAGTGCATCTGGAAAGAAGGGAGCGGCGAATCCGATCGTTGCCGCCATCGCAGATGTGAGCCACGCTGCATAACGCAGTGTGCTCCACACCTGGCGCGCGGTATGGCCGGCCCGCACCGATTCGGGAATGACGATCAGTGGAAGAGAACTGATCAGCACGGCGAACGGCCCCAGGACGGTCACGGCTCCGCGCAAAGACGCGGCAGCCACCGTTCCGATGAAGGCCGTGGACACCGCGACGATCACGATTGCAGCCAGTTGGTCGATGCCACTCTCGAATCCGAACCGGATTCGATGAGTCCAGAACGACGCCCACCAGCGATACAGACCAGTCAGTCGCGGTAGCGTCTGTACGCGAATCATCAGGTAAACGAGTGCGAGTCCTCCGGCGACGGACCACAACCAAATCATCTCTGCGATCGAAAGTGCCTCTGGTCGAATCCAAGTCACGACAAGCACACCGAACGCCGCACTCGCCCACAACGCGTCGCTGAAGAACGCGTGTTCCGGTTCTCCCATCGACATCGCGGTGAACCGCAAGGCATCCTGCGCGAGAACAACCGGCGCGGCAACGGCGTATGCAATCCCTACCTGCGGTTCGTGAAGGAAAACCGAGACTCCGAGGGCAACGATCCCAACCAGGACTCCGACGGTGGCAGCACCCGAGATCGCATGTCTGCTCTCCGCGCGAATCCTGTTGCGACTGTGGGCACTCATCAACAGCAGGGGTGTGCCAACTGCACCTCGAACGAATCCGAGCGCAGCCGTGAGGATGGAGAAAACAAGGATCGCCAGACCGAACTCACTGACGGAGGACGGTCCGGCCATCGCGAACAGAATCAACGCGTTACTTACGCTGGACAGCACTTGGTCACCCGCACTGAACAGCACTCGCAGCTTCAGACCTGCCACGACCCCACCTCCCTTGCACACGTGGTGTCTCCAGACTGAGATCAAATTGAAACCGTCGGTCGGCTCAGTCCACCTGAAACAGTCTATAGGATTGTTTACTGCGAAGTAGCCGGGGTTGCCTTCGTGCATTCCTCCAGAGAGAGAACCTCCTCCAGACGAACCTTCTCTAGTCGAAGTGCGAGCCAGTGTTGACCGCGATTCGAAGCCCGAGGTAGGCGGCCGCAGCGTTGACGGCCGAACGCATCTTCTCGAGATCGACGAAATTACCCGAATGGCTGTATGTACAGTCGGCGTAGCGGCCCGTCGTGCGCATGTTGGACGCGAGAACTGCCGGCTCGAGTGTCTGCATTCCCCTCGCGAACGCCAGATCACCACCACTGAACGCATGATCTCGATCACCGGGCACCCGAAAACACGACATTGTAGTTGCAAGCACCATCGGGGACGCCACGCCATCAGGGTCGGCCCGGGACCGACTATTGCGCCGTCCGACCAACTCCCCAGCAGCACGCCGGACGAGCGCCTCGCCGGAGCGAATCCTCGACCGAACCTGCGAAGCCACTTCGAGGGGACTACTAGCTGTCCAATCTGCCCGGAAAGGAATGTGACTGAACGCATTCCCCCCTGTCCTCGCCAGTAGGGGCGATGCCGATCGCAGGTCGACAACCACGTGATGAGTGACGTCGGGGCCGCACTCCAGAGCCGCGAGCACTGCGCAATAGAAATACACGGAAGGCACACGGGTTCCAGGTGCTGCAACCAAACGAACGGAGAGCCACCACCCGCGAACAGGTTCCGTGGATACGGCCGAGGACGAGATTGCGTTTCCCGATGCCCGCCGACTCACCACCTCACGCTGGAACATACTTGTACCACTGAGGATTCGCCTCAGGGACGTCGCGGCAATCAAGGGATTGGTCGACGCCATCAAAAGCCCGGCAGCAACGATCCGACGCTTCGACAATCTGCGCACAGCGGGAGAGCGCGGACCAAGCGCCGGATCCAGACCCGACAACGCAAGAAAGAGTCGTTCTGATTTCGGCATGAAGACCGTCTCGTCACCAAACATGTGTGAATAGATCAGGCCGATCATGTTGCGTGCAACGACGACAGTGATCTCGCGAGGGTCACTGAATCGTCGCGCATTGAAATACCTGAACAATGTCCGGTCGAATACCTCGACGCCTATCGCCGAAGACACGTCGGCCACGCGCATTCCTTCGACGGCACCCAGTCCGTGTAACGAGGCAGTAGGCGAACCCTCACCAGCGGTACGCATCTCGAAAATCAGGGGGAAGACCCCGATACCCGCTTCGAAAGTCTCCGAGATCCACTCGTTGACAACGGCTACGACACCAGCTCTATCAACTGGGCCGAAGGACTCCTGCGCGTGACAGCAGTACGTGCTTGCCAGCGGATCGACCTTCACTTCATCCCTCCACGATCACGTGTGCCCGAAATTCAATCCTCACCGACCAATTTCCCTTCGTTCGCGGCAAAACAACCGTGCGCCGGTTTCAGCGAGTTTGCAGAACCTCCGAGGGAACCCGCGGCCGGATCGAA
The DNA here is from genome assembly GCF_030208925.1 of Rhodococcus sp. MEB032. Lineage (NCBI taxonomy): Bacteria > Bacillati > Actinomycetota > Actinomycetes > Mycobacteriales > Nocardiaceae > Rhodococcus > Rhodococcus sp. MEB032. The sequence goes on along the minus strand of NZ_JARVSY010000034.1, from coordinate 68,024 downwards.
ATCTCCGCCTTCCGCCAGTGCGCTCCGCCACATTCGAAATTGCCCAACGAGGCCAGTCCATCCATCACCCTGTTGCAACCTGCTGGTTAACACTACGCGCGCACAGGCTCGCCTCCATCTGATGCAGCAACATCGCTCCCGGCGATCGAAGCACGACATGAGACCAGTTGATAAACCGTGGAAATAGGTCTTAAATAGCGTAAACCAAACCATTTGACTGTTTGAAGCGCAGTTTACCAACTGGAGGTTCGTCATCAGCACCCAGATCGACCAGATGCACGACAAACCTGGTGACGTCTCCGCGACTTTCGAGTTATCCAATCGTGGTCCCGTCGAATCGCTGAACATCACGATTCTCGGCATCAACTACGCGCCGGAAACCACGGGGATAGCCCCGTACATGACGGACCTTGCCGAGTCCCTCGGCGAGCGCGGGCACAAGGTGCACGTCGTCACCGGGTACCCGCACTATCCGGCGTGGGAAATCGACGCTTCCTACCATGGACGGTCGATCGACGAGGTCGTGAACGGCGTTCACGTTCACCGACGCCGCCACTTCGTGCCCAGCCCACCGAATGCCTTGGGACGAATCAAGATGGAGCTGAGTTTCGGCGCACGTGCCGCCAGTTCCGGATGGAACACACCTGACGTAATCGTGTGCACCAGTCCGGCATTGCTGGCCACTGCGATGGTTCTCGGACGTGCTCGGCTGACACCCAAACGTCCGGCCATCGGGGTCTGGGTACACGACTTGTACGGTCAAGGCGTCGTGGAGACCGGTGCGATGACAGGCCGCAGTGCCCGCGCAACGTCCAGGCTCGAGGCGGCTGTCGTGAAGTCCGCCGACGGAATCGCCGTCGTCCATGACCGTTTCGTCGACCATGTCGTCAACGAACTTCACGTCCCACGCGAACGAGTCACAGTGGTTCGGAACTGGACGCACGTGACGCCGATCGATGTGGACGATCTCACCGCCGCACGCACCAAATTCGGTTGGTCGCCTGACGAAACCATTGTTCTGCACACCGGAAACATGGGCGTGAAACAAGGTCTGGAAAATGTCGTCGAGGCCGCTCGACTCGCCGACGAGCAGAGTCTGCCAATCCGATTCGTTCTGGTCGGTGACGGCAATCAGCGACCGAACCTCGAAGCCGCGGCAGTCGGAGTCGATCGAATCGACTTCGTCCGCCCACTCGACGACCAGGATTTCCGCACTGCCATGGCCGCCGCCGACGTTTTACTGGTCAACGAGGCACCCGGGATCGTCGGGATGGCAGTGCCGAGCAAGCTGACGTCGTATTTCAGCAGCGGTACCCCGATTGTCGCCGCAACCGATGTGGCATCTACGACTGCCGACGAGATCCGTGCCTCCGGTGCTGGGGTCGTCACTCAGAACGGTGATCCCGCAGGCCTGCTCTCTGCAGCCCTACAACTCGCGGGCGACGCGGAGACTTCCGCCAGACTTGGTGCCGCCGGGGTCCATTACTGCGCCACCTCGGTTGGCAAAACCGCGTCCATCGACAAATGCGAAAAGTGGATCCGCGAGCTGGTGGCCGGCCGCAGTTAGTACGCGAGCCGCTCGGAACAAAACCTCACACATCTCGACTCGGATCTGAAGACGACAAACATAGACAAGGCAGCTGACGCTCGATGACCAAACGCGCACTCATCACAGGGATCACCGGACAGGACGGTTCCTACCTGGCAGAACTGTTGTTGGCCAAAGGTTACGAAGTTCACGGATTGATCAGACGCGCATCAACTTTCAACACGTCACGCATCGATCACCTCTATCAGGACCCTCACGAACTGGGCGCACGGCTGTTCTTGCACTACGGTGACCTGTCCGACGGCGCACGACTCGTCACGCTCCTGTCGAAGATCGCACCAGACGAGGTATACAACCTCGCTGCGCAGTCGCACGTGCGGGTCAGCTTCGACGAGCCCGAACACACAGGCAACACAACCGGAATCGGGTCTATTCGTTTGCTCGAAGCAGTCCGCATGACGGGATTGCAGTGCCGCTTCTACCAAGCTTCGAGTTCGGAAATGTTCGGAGCCAGTCCGCCTCCACAGAACGAGGACACCCCGTTCTATCCGCGGTCGCCGTACGGCGCTGCAAAGGTGTACTCGTACTGGGTCACCAGGAACTATCGCGAGGCCTACGGAATTCACGCGGTGAACGGGATCCTCTTCAATCACGAGTCACCCCGCCGCGGTGAAACATTCGTCACGAGAAAGATCACGCGTGCAGTCGCGCGAATCCAGGCCGGGATCGAAGATTCCCTGTACCTGGGCAATTTGGACGCGGTCAGGGACTGGGGCTACGCACCCGAGTACGTCGAGGGTATGTGGCGGATGCTTCAAGTCGACGAACCAGATGACTACGTGTTGGCCACTGGAGGAAACTTCACGGTCCAAGATTTTGTCGTGGCCTCATTCGAACATGTGGGTCTCGACTGGCAGAAGTACGTCAAATTCGATCCTCGTTACCTTCGCCCCACAGAGGTGGACGCTCTGGTCGGCGATGCAGGCAAGGCCGAGGACAAACTGGGCTGGAAAGCGACAGTACAGACCCCAGAATTGGCTCGAATCATGATGGACGCCGACATCGCAGCATTGGCGCATGCCGGCACACCGTGGATCGACACGCCGCATCTCCCTGATTGGAAGATCTCGCTCTCATGATCACAACGAAATCGATTGCACCTCTTGATCGCAGCGCCCCGACTTACATCGCCGGACACAAGGGACTGGTGGGATCCGCGCTCTGGCGCAAGCTCGAACAGAGTGGCTTCACCGACCTGATCGGCCGCACATCTGCCGAACTCGATCTGCGAAACCGAGCAGACGTATTCGCCTTCTTCGAAGCCGCCAAACCGTCGTGCGTCGTCTTGGCTGCCGCGAAGGTCGGAGGAATCGTCGCGAACAACACGTATCCGGTCGATTTCATCTCCGACAACCTTCAGATCCAGACCAATGTGCTCGACGCAGCGCTGCGGCACGGCGTGCGCCGATTGCTGTTCCTCGGGTCCTCGTGCATCTACCCGCGCCTGGCGCCACAGCCGATCAGAGAAGATCAATTACTGAACGGCCATCTCGAACCGACCAACGACGCATATGCGATCGCCAAGATTGCGGGAATCATCCAGGTCCAGGCTGTTCGTAGGCAGTTCGGGTTGCCCTGGATCTCGGCGATGCCGACAAGCCTGTACGGACCCGGCGACAACTTCTCGGAGAATGTTTCGCACGTACTTCCTGCGATGATCCGCCGTCTCGACCAAGCCAAGAACGAGGGAATTGAATCAGTCACAAACTGGGGTTCGGGGAGCCCACGTCGAGAATTCCTCCATGTGGACGACTTGGCCGATGCACTCCTTCACCTACTTGACACCTTCGACGAGTCCGGGCATGTCAACGTCGGTACCGGTCACGACGAAACCATTAAAGAGCTCGCAAATATTGTAGCCGAAGCAGTGGGATATGAAGGCCGAATGGACTGGGACACAAGCAAGCCCGATGGTGCACCGCGCAAACTACTCGACGTGTCCACATTGATGGCCACCGGTTGGAAACCACAGATCTCAACCCGCGAGGGCATCGAGTCGACCGTAGCCTGGTATCGCGAGCACGTACGGGATTCGTCTGCAGCGGTCCGACTGTGAGCACAAACCGCACTCTGTCCGGGTTCACCGGTGCAGGATACGACAAGGGACGCGGCCCGCTGGTTCAAATCTCCTGGCTCGCGATTTCCGTTGTGCTGCTTTCTCATTGGTGGTGCCCCAATGGAGTACGCGTTGCAGTTCTCCGGCGGTTCGGTGCCGACATCGCCGACGGGGTCCTGATTCGACACCGCGTCCGTATCCACTGGCCGTGGAAACTGACGGTCGGAGCAGACTCGTGGATCGGCGAGGGAACATGGATACTCAATCTCGAACCCGTCACGATAGGGGCGAATACGGCTATCTCGCAGGATGTCCTCCTGTGTACGGGCAGTCATGATCACCGAAGTCCCACATTCGAGTTCGACAATGCTCCCATCGCCATCGGTGACCAAGCATGGATCGCCGCCCGTGCGACGATACTCCGCGGTGTAACGATCGGGGACAACGCAATCGTCGGCGCGACGGCTTTGGTGACGTCCGATGTTTCCGCCGGAGCCACGATGTTGGCGCCACGGGCCGGCGCTGCACGATGAAGATACTGCAGATCGTCACTCTCTTCTCACCGGACGCCGCCTACGGAGGGCCTATCAGGGTCGCCCTAAATCAGTCGAAAGCATTGCAGGACAATGGGCATGACGTAACTATCGCCGCGGGTGAGCGTGGATACGCGGTGCCACCGACACGCGAGCAGGGTATCGCTCTGCAATTGTTTCCGGCGCGAACCGTGATCCCCAAAATCGGGTACGCGGGAATCGGCGCGCCGTCGATGCTTGTGTGGCTTCGCAAGCACGTCCGAGAATTCGACGTCGTGCACATTCATCTCGCGCGTGACCTGGTGACCCTTCCTGCCGCGAAATTGGCTCTTGCATACGGTATTCCAGTTTTCGCACAAACTCACGGGATGATCGACGAGACAGACAAATTGCTGGCAAGGCCGTTGGACGCTGCTTTCACGATCCCGGTCCTCAAACGAGCACGGACAGTGTTCTATCTGACCGAACGAGAGCACACAGACCTGCAGTCTGTTGTCGGAGACAGTCGCGTCAACTTGGTGGAACTCAACAACGGGATCCCCGAGGCCGAAGACCTCGAGTCACGGCCAGTCAACAGTTGCGACCCGCCCGAGGTCCTCTACCTCGCACGACTACAGGCAAGAAAGCGACCCCAGGTCTTCGTCGAAGCCGCAAAAGAGTTGTTGGACAGCGGACACACGGCGCGCTTTTCGATAGTCGGACCGGATGAGGGTGAAGCAGAAGCCGTCAACCGACTGATCGAACGCTCCGGACATAGCAATTGCATCCAGTACGAAGGCCCACTACCGTTCGACAAGTCTCCCGAACGATTTCGTCAAGCCGCTGTATATGTCTTGCCCTCCGTGAACGAACCGTTCCCGATGTCTGTACTCGAGGCGATGGCCGCTGGACTGCCCGTAGTCGTCACCGACACGTGCGGCCTCGCACCACTGATCCGGGATGGTCGGTGTGGCCTCGTGACCGATGACGCCACCGAATCAGTGACCGCGGCGATCTCGTCGCTCTTGAAGGATCCCGTCGCCGCTGCAGAGATGGGCGCCCGCGCGCGAAATGTTGCTCGCGAACGACTAGGAATGCCTGCCGTTCGTGCGGTGCTCGAAACCCAGTACGGGCTCTGAGCGGCTCCCACATCTGCACTACAGGAAGTAATTGTGAAATCCACTCGCCCCAAGGTCCGTCGACGCGTACTCGTTCTCAGCGGGATTGTCGGCGGACTTACTGCAATCACTGCCGCCGGCTGGCCGGTCTACGTCGATCCGGTGATCGACACACCCGAAATGGCCGACGCGATAGTTGTTCTCGGCGGTGATCACGACGGCAGAGAAGAATACGGACTGTCCTTGGCCGAGCAGGGCTACGCGCCCCAGATCATCTTTTCGAATCCGTATCGAAGCAATGATCCGAGGATCACCGCAATATGCGAGGGAACCTACGACTTCGAGGTCAGCTGTTTCAAGCCAGATCCGTCGACCACGCGTGGTGAAGGACAGGAGATTCGGCGTCGCGCCGAGGCACAGGGATGGAAGCGTGTCATCGTTGTGACCTTCGTTCCCCATGTCTCTCGCAGTCGCTACATCATCAACCGTTGCTGGGACGGTGCCATCGACGTAGTCGCGGACCCCCGACCACTTCCGGTCTGGGTCTGGGCCGCGAACTATGTGTGGCAAACCGCCGGGTATGTTCGCGCCCAGTTCCAGGAATGCTGACTGCCTCTGTCCGGTCAGTACGCTCCGTCGCTCCTGAGCACTGCGGATACGGTCCTGGTGATGATCGAGATATTCTGCGCCGCAGACCAATTCTCCACGTAGGAAGAGTCGAGACGAACAGATTCTTCCCAGGAGAGATCACTGCGACCACTTACCTGCCAGAGACCGGTGATGCCAGGCTTGACCAGCAGGCGCCGGGCAACCTCGTCGTCGTACATCTCGACCTCGCGACGCAATGGCGGCCGTGGGCCGACAACGCTCATCTCTCCGCGAATGACGTTGAAGAACTGCGGTAGCTCGTCGATACTCAATCGACGAAGGATCTTGCCGACGGACGTGATTCGTGGATCCTCACGCATCTTGAACAACACACCTCCGGCGCCTTCGTTGTCCCCCATCAGATCGACAACCTGCTGATCGGCGCCTTCCACCATGGTACGAAACTTGAACATGGGGAACGGTTTCCCGTTGAGGCCGATGCGTTCCGCCTTGTAGAACACCGGGCCTTTCGACGTGAACTTGACTGCAGCGGCAGCGGCGAGCATGACCGGCGCCACGAGGAGGATCATCAGCATCGAGAACACCGCGTCGAAAACAGCGGGCGCAAGCCGGTTCGCGCCCTGGTAGCGCGGCCGCGCAACGTGAATCAACGGGAGACCCGCCGCAGGGCGAAACATCAAGCGAGCCTTCGACACATCGGCCACGACCGGTGAAACCACCATGTCGACGCCCTCGGCTTCGAGGTCCCACATCAGTTTGCGAATGCCCACCTGTCCGAGGTCTTCGGTCCCGGTTACGATGACGGTGTCTGCGCCACTTGCGCGCATCGCCTCGACTACCTCGAACTCGTTGCCCATTACCGGGACTGCTGCTCCGTCGACAACGATGTGATCGTCCAACGCGGTCGCCCGACGCGGAATGCACGCTCCCACAACGTCGTAGCCTGCCGAGGATTCCCGCACGAAGGCACGCGTAGTAGCAACGACGGACGCATGTCCACCGACCAACAGCACCGAGTTACGGCAATCCCCGATCGCACGCTTCTTTCGAATGTCGCGTCGCCAGAGGTAGCGTCCGAGAAGCAGCGCAGCGAGTCCGACGGGCAGTGCGATCATCAGGTAGCTTCGCGCAATTCCCACGCCCAGAATGATCCCGGCCAATGCGCCTACTCCGAAGACCTGGCCGGTAGCGAGCAGTACCTTCTCGTACTCGTCACTGCCCTCGCCCAGCATCGCCTGATGACGGCTACGCCCCCGTGCGAGGGCGATCATCCACAGTCCGCCCAACGCTGCAGACGCGATCACTTTAAGTGGTGTCAGCCACTCGATGGGATGCGGCCACATACTGCCGATCTGAGCGAGTGCGATCACGAACAGGACCGTGATCGAATCGCTCACTGCGATCCGCTTCCGGTATGCCCGGCGCCAGTCTGTTCCGACATGAGCGGAATCCTGCGATACCGCCGACCGGCTCTCCACCTCAGCATGAACGCTCATTTGCCATCAGTCTTTCTTGTCATACGAACGGCGTCAGCGGATCGAACGGCTTGGGGGATCGCTGATCGGTAGCCACCGCGAGCGTCCAGGTACGGCAACACCCCGCCGGTTGCCGTACCTCGCTGCTCGCAGTGCAGAAATGAACCGTCATCGGACCCCCCTACATAACCGCCGATCAAAGGCCAATTCATGCAAGAAAACGACCCTGTGTTGCTCATTTCGTACGTAAACATACCTTAGGTTTGTTTCAACTGCACTCACCAAGCCCAAGCTATTTTCCGATTGCCAGGTGATTACCGGGCAATTACGTCAAAGAGGGCTAATCCTCCACGTCTTCGAGACGTCTTCCCTCACGAATCCGAATGTCGGCGATCAGCATGTCCAGGGCGCCCAGGAGTGCAGTGTCGGCGCGTCGGCACTGCTCGATCAGAGCTTCCAGATCAGCTTCATCGGCGCTTTCGATCACACCAGCTTTGGCGGCCCTGCTCAGTACTTTTTCGGCGAGGAGCAACGGCGGCTGCGACCGAGCGATGCCGTCCATGGATGACGCGCGAGCCTTCTCGGCAGCCTTCAAAGCGTCCCACGCCCGCTCTTGCTCAGCGATGTCGACCGCCCCGGAACTGACCAGGTGCGGGCTGCGGTGCACGAGTTTCGCGATCAATGCACCGGCCACGTCGTCCAATTCGAAAACACCGTGTGCTTGAGCGATCCGCGAGTGGAACAACACCTGAAGCAACAGGTCTCCGAGTTCCTCCCGAAGATCGCTCTCGTCGTCGCTTCGAATCGCGTCGAGTACCTCGTAGGTCTCCTCGACGAGGTAAACGGAGAGGCTCTCGTGCGTCTGGGTCGACTCCCAACCGCCGCGATTCCACAACCGGTCCATGATCGACGCCGCTTCCACCAGTCGATCGCCGTGAATGGGTTCGGCGCGAATCATCTTTACCCCAGCGGCAGACAACGCCGCGATCTTCGGCTCGGCGGTGTCCATCATCACAGTCACCGCGGCGCCGGGTGTCGTGGCCGGCAGTGCGCCGCGTACCGAGTCGGGAACGTCCGGGTCGATATCGATCGCGCCGGACAAGAACGGGAGCGCCTCCAGCGGAAAGACATGCGGCCGCAAAGGATCGAGCAGTACGACGACGGGCGATTCGTTCACCGTGTGCTCACGCCTCGACCAGGACGGCACCGGCGGCGCGCCCGTCAATCGCCAGGACGAAGTCCGCGATGTATTGAAGTAGTTCGACGTCCCGCAGGCGATCCGAGCCGACTCCGCCGGTGCGAGGCAGCGGGAGTTGCACGAGCCCGGTCGTTGCCCGGTACTGCGCGCTCGGATAGATCCTCTTGAGCCTGATCTGTTTGGAATCGGGCAGTGACATAGGCGAGATCTTGAGCTGAGTTCCGGTGACGGCGACTTCCTCCAGTTGATACTCGCGGCAGAGCAGTCGAAGCTTGGCCACCGAGATCAGCCGTCGAACCTCTTCGGGCAGTGGGCCGTAGCGATCGACCAGTTCTTCGACCACGGCAGCGATGCCGTCGGAATCAGTTGCCGCAGCAAGCTTGCGGTACCCCTCCAACCTGAGCCTGTCACTGGTGACGTAGTCGGGCGGGATGTGCGCGTCCACCGGTAGGTCGATCCGGACTTCCTTCGTGCCCTCGTCCATGGTGATCGGTTTGCCGTCGGCTGCAGCCCGGAAGGCTTCGACCGCCTCACCGACCAGCCTGACGTACAGATCGAACCCGACCCCCGCGACGTGGCCGGACTGCTCTGCGCCCAGAACGTTTCCGGCTCCACGGATTTCGAGGTCCTTCATCGCGACGGCCATACCCGCGCCGAGGTCCGAATTCTGCGAAATCGTTGCCAGTCGGTCGTATGCCGTTTCCGTCAAAGGCTTTTCGGCCGGGTACAGGAAATAGGCGTATCCACGTTCACGACTACGCCCGACGCGTCCGCGAAGCTGATGCAACTGCGAGAGGCCCAGCGAATCCGCGCGTTCGACGATCAGTGTGTTCGCGTTCGAGATGTCCAGACCGGTTTCGATGATCGTGGTACAGACCAACACGTCGAAGTCGCGTTCCCAGAATCCTTGCACGGTCTTTTCGAGAGTGTCCTCGTTCATCTGACCGTGCGCGACGACGACGCGAGCCTCCGGGACGAGTTCGCGGATCTTCTTGGCTGCCTTGTCGATCGAGCTGACACGGTTGTGAACGTAGAAGACCTGACCGTCGCGCAGAAGTTCACGCCGGATGGCCGCGGCAACCTGCTTGTCCGCATACGCGCCGACGTACGTGAGGATAGGATGACGTTCTTCCGGCGGTGTGAGGATCGTGGACATTTCACGGATCCCGGCCATGCTCATCTCGAGAGTACGAGGAATCGGGGTAGCCGACATCGTCAGGACGTCGACGTGGGTGCGTAGCGCCTTGATGTGTTCCTTGTGCTCGACTCCGAATCGCTGTTCCTCGTCGACGATCACAAGCCCGAGGTCCTTCCAGCGAATACCGGTCTGCAGCAACCGGTGAGTACCGACGACGATGTCGATCTCACCTTCCGCCATGCCGGCGATGATTTCCTTCGAGTCCTTGGCGTCGGTGAACCGGGACAGCCCTCGCACCTTCACCGGGAACGACGACATTCGTTCGGTGAAGGTCTGAAGATGTTGCTGTGCAAGCAGAGTCGTCGGCACCAGCACCGCCACCTGCTTGCCGTCCTGCACTGCCTTGAACGCGGCGCGGACGGCGATCTCCGTCTTGCCGTACCCGACGTCACCGATGACCACCCGGTCCATCGGAACCGGCTTCTCCATGTCGGCCTTGACCTCACTGATAACGGTCAACTGGTCGATCGTCTCGGTGAACGCGAATGCGTCTTCGAGTTCCTTCTGCCACGGTGTGTCCGGGCCGAACGCATGCCCGGGAGCAGCCTGACGCGCTGCGTAGAGCTGAACCAGCTCGCCCGCGATCTCACGAACTGCCTTGCGGGCCTTACGCTTGGTGTTTGCCCAGTCGGATCCACCGAGCTTGCTCAGCGCCGGCAACTCCCCACCGACGTATCGGGAGAGTTGATCGAGCGATTCCATCGGGACGAACAGACGATCGCCCGGGTGACCGCGCTTGCTCGGCGCGTATTCGATGACCAGGTATTCACGACGCGCCCCACCGATGGTGCGTTCGACCATTTCGACGAACCGGCCGATACCGTGCTGATCATGCACGACCATGTCCCCTGCCGACAGCGCGAGGGGATCAACCTGATTGCGGCGCTTGGCCGGCAAGCGCTTTCCGTCGCCGACCGCAGCAACGCGGTTGCCGGTCAGATCGGACTCGGTGACGATCACCATCCCAGGCGTCGAGTCGTCGCCGGCGAGTACCAGTCCGTCATGCAGTGATCCGCGGAGCACCGCGACCTGTCCACGGGCGGGGGTAGCGCCGGCATCGAGCATCTTGGCGGGCACTTCGGCTTCACCGAGTCGCTCCACGACGCGGCTTGCGGTTCCGGCACCTGCCACCACGATCGCCGCGCGACCGCCCGTGCTCACGTGCGCCCGAAGGCTGACGAACAGCTCGGCCAACAGGTCGTCGGAACCGCGCACCTGCGGTGCCGCATGCACCGGGAGTTCGAGTTCTTCACCGTTTCCCGACGCCAGCGGGCTGACTGTCCACCAGGGTCGGCCGGCAGCTTCGGCAGATTCGCGAACATGACGAAGCGACCGGTACGCGGAGGCACCGAGATCGACTCCTCCGCCGTTGAGGATCGACGTGTCGAGCGGTGCAGCGCCGCCGATCGACGCCGCCGTCCACGATGCTTCCAAGAATTCCTGGCCGGTGCGCACCAGGTCGGTGGCGCGGGTGCGCACCTTTTCCGGATCACACAGAAGAATGTGCGCCCCTTCAGGAAGTACATCGGAAAGTAGCTGCAGTTCACCGGGTTTGAGAACCGGGAGCAGAGCTTCCATCCCCTCGACGGGGATACCTGCCGAGATCTTGTCCAGCATCTCGACCAACGACGCGTCAGCCTGGTTCTCAGCAGCGAGTGCGGCAGCTCGATCACGAACATCAGCTGTCAAAATCAGTTCACGACACGGCGGCGCGATCACGGAATCGACGTCGACGTCCGCTAGCGAACGCTGATCGGCAACTGAGAAGTAGCGAAGCTCCGATACCTCGTCACCCCAGAATTCGATACGGACCGGATGATCCGCCGTGGGCGAGAACAAGTCGAGAATGCCACCACGGACCGCGAACTCACCACGCTTTCCCACCATGTCGACCCGGCTGTACGCCATCTCAACCAGACGAACCAGAACGGAATCGAAATCGATCTCGGTGCCGACGCGCAACGTGATCGGTTCTATCTCGCCCAGGCCTGGCGCCATCGGCTGAACGAGGGAGCGCACCGTGGTGACGATCACCCGAAGAGGCGATCCGTACGAGGCGTCGTCTGGCCTGGCGAGTCTGCGCAGTACCTCCACCCGTCGCCCAACGGTATCCGCGCTCGGCGACAGTCGCTCGTGCGGCAATGTTTCCCACGACGGAAACTGCGCCACTCCTCCACCGAGCATCTCGGTGAGTTCCGAAGTCAGATCGTCGGCTTCACGACCGGTGGCTGTCACCAGCAGCACCGGCGTGCGAGGGGCGAGTGCAGCGGCGATGAACGGCCGAGCCGGCTTCGGAGCCACGATGTCCAAGGCGGCCGATCCGATGGATTCGATCACCGGAGTGAACGCGGCATCTGCGAGGGCGACCTCGGCGAGTCCAGCGAGCGCAGTCTGGGCAGAGGACAAGGAAGTCAACGAACGCGCTCCTGAACAGTGATGACGGGTTGCGGACGCACAGCCCGAGCGCAATATCCCCACCGAGGCAGAGTTGTGCGCCGGTTCGATTCTATCGGTGTGCGATCTCGCAGCGCAGTCCGATCCGTTCAGTTTCCCGTAGCACTCGTCTTCTTCGACGTCCGCTTGGACGGCGAGGATTGTGTGACCGGAGTGATCGGCGGCGCCACGGCCACACTCACGTGCGAGTTGAGCGCCCGAACGCGACCGATCACCTTCGTCGCCTGACCGGTTCTCCGTAGGCGTACAGTCCTGCGACCGTTCGGCGCGAGGTGGAACCAGGAGTCTTCGGGCTCGAAGCCCTGCAGTTCGAGGGCAACGTATTGGGCGGAAGCATCCGTCGAGACGTCGACTACCCACTCTTCGTCACCGACGTTGCGCGCTGTGGCAACAAGTCCGACCGATCGCTCGCGAGGCCGCGCCGAGCCACCCAGGAGGTGGACCACTTCGTCCACCATCTCGCCGTCTTCGTCTTCGAGTGTGACGGTGACGGCGTCGTATGTCCGCGCCCCGAACCGAAACACGTGAGTGAGGTCGGTGAAACGGCCGACAAGGCTGTCCACGGACCAGGTCAGACTTGAATGCGCTTCCACCTTGACCGGTAGCGCGACGTCGACCGGGACGACACCTGACCGACTGTGCGCTCGAAACCTGATCTCGCCGACGACAGGTTCGGCGGTCTCGTTGATCGCGTCGAGCCTCAATCCGTCCATACCGTCGTCCGTGACGAGGAGCGCGATCGGTTTGGCGCTCCTACGGAGCACGAACCACGGAGCTTTGGGGCTGCCGCTCCAATCGAGGACCCCCCATCCCGGTCCGGGCTCCATGTCTCGCAGTGCGAGTGTCAAGGCGCCGTCGCACCGAGAGTCCGGGCGACGCCAGTATCCGAGCGTCGATGCGAACGCCTCACATACAGCTGCTCGCCCCAGGTCGAGATAGCGTTCCGGGTCGGACCACCGGACTTCACGAGCGTCTTCGCCGAAAAGCGCGTAGACGTAGTGGTCCCGAACATCCTCGAAATCCCACGACGATCCGTTGTCCCGAGGCACCGCGGCTTTCCATGCCGGGTGGTGCCCCGCGACGGCGAGTGAACCGAATTCGTTCTCGATCACGGCATTCGACGGTGGAATCGAAAATGCCAATGATTCGGTCGCAAAACGTACTCGCGCGCTGAGCACGTCGGCCAGTGGACGACGATAGGCACCCACCCCGAAGTAGTGAGCGACCCCGCTTCCGACATGCGTTGCCAATTGCTCGCCCCCGCGAGGCGCCGAGGGGGACGACGTCACGTACTCGAGTTCGGGTGCCACCGTCGAGATCAACTCCGGCAGTCTCGAATGAATGAGCGGGATGTGTTGATCGACCAAGCCCAGCATGGTCGGCTGCTGTTCGGTCTCGCTGCCGCCGCAGAAGACTGCCAAAGCGGGATTTCCGCGCACTCTGTGCAAGAACTCGGTGACCTCGGAGGCAACGAGTTCGAAGAATTCGTCGGTGTCGGGCGGATCGAGCGTCGCCAACATCATGTCCTGCCACACGAGAATGCCCAGTCGCGCGCATTCCTCCCAGAAGTGGTCGCTCTCGTAGACCATCGTCCCCGGGATTCGAATCATGTTCAGGCCGGCCTCTGCCAGGCGTTCCAAGACGCGAGTGGTGCCGGCGTCGCCTTGAAGCGAGATCGGGTCGGTCGGCACCCACACCGAACCACGGCAGTACACCCGGATGCCGTTGACATACAAACGGAATCCACCATCGGATCTGTCGAACTCCACCGTCCGGAAGCCAACTGAACCGAGATGCTCGGAGACTCCGAGCGCTTCCATCGTCACCGGATAAGTGCGCGGGGTGCCATGAGTGTGCGGCCACCACAACTGCGCGTCCGGCACTTCGACGACACCGGACACCTCGAGAAATCCATCCGGTCCGGCGGATACAGCCAATTGCCGCGAGTGTTCGCCGACGCGCACGGTCACGTACTCCAGCGAGGCCGGCAATCCGGTGAGCCGAGCACTGACGGCAACGCGACCGGTTGTGCCGTCAACACTCGCATGCTTGACAGCAGAGACTACGGCGGCAATCCCCTTGTCCAACAAGCGGATACCCCGCCACGGACCCACCGGTACCGGTACACCACTGAACACGGGAGCCATACCGAGCATCGTGGTTCGGATCCACCGAAGGCCCTGTTCACGGACCATCGACGAGCGCCAACGTCCTCGAGGACGCCTCGATCTCAAAATCGCGGAGAGAGAATGAAAATGAACAGCCACCTGGACACGTTTACCAGCGCCGACTCCGGCCGGAATGCTCACTTCCCCAGGTGCGAACATGGATTCAGTGGACGCGACACGGACACCGCCGATCCAGACATCCGCAAACGCCGTCATACCGTCGAACTGGAGCAGCCACGACCCCTCACCGGTCGTGGCCACGGTAGTCACGAACCACCAGTCCGATGATGAAACAGACGATTCTGAAACAGACGACGAAACGGACTTCGTGCGTCCGGCGTCCGTCTGCTCCGCACGTAACGCACCGACGACTGTTCCAGGCACGGACGCTGCGACCCACTCGGTCACGGCTTCGAGGGCATCCGGGTCGGATATGGATCCGGGTTCGGTTGCAGCGCATCGCCATATCGCGCCGGCCAGCAGGTCTGCTGACGAACGAGGCACTGTTAGACCAACCTCAAGTGTCGATGCGAGTCGACGCCGACTGTGTCGGCAACGATTTCCATCGCCCTCTTCCACGACACGGCCATCTCGTCGAGTTGCTCACGCGGGTCCACCGCGCGGCCCCTGGAGGCACGCGCCATCTGAAACTGCACGCTCTTGGCACCGGATGCCACTTTGCGGAAATCTGGCGCAGCTTCGCCTGTCCCGGAGAAACCTGCAGTGTCCAAGAACTCGCTGGCGTCGGCAGCCAGCTCCGCGCTGGCCCCGCACTGACGAAGTAGCCCGAAGGACCAGAGGTGAAACGCATCCATACCCGCCCCCTGCACCCATTCGAGGTCGTCGATCACCTTGCGTCCCAGCTCTCGCACGGGATTACCCACCGCTCGAACCGCTACATTCCGCCGAGCCACTTCGGCGATGTTTCCGGCGTTGGTCGCGTGAACCGGATTCAACCTGATCTGTTCGACGTAGGGCACGAACGAAGGAAGTGAGGAACGATCGAGATCGAAGACGCCGGAGAAATCGTCGCCTCGCAGCAAGTAGTACCCGCTGTTGTGAAAGTACTCGAGCTCGCCGGCAACGCGATCGATCCGATTGGGCACGATCGTGGTCTTGGTGTGCCCCTCGTGATAGCTCGTTCCAAGAGTATCGGGAAGCCAGTATCCGTCCACTTCAACCGTCGACAGCATCCCAACCGCGAGGTTGTCCTCGACATGGATCAGCGGTGCCCGCCAGACGTTCATCTCGGCGACTTCGATTCCGTACAGCGCGTAGATGTCCTCGGCCTTGAGCTTGAGGAACGTCCACTGAGTCCCGTCGAACCGCGATGAGAAGGCACATGCCAATGCCGGGACGGGGTCCAATCCCAGCGAATGCAACACTTCGATCCACAGATCCGTGTAGCAGTTGGTCTGCGCCCACACGCGGTCGTCCTGATGCAACGAATGGGGCCTGTAGCGATCAGGTGAAATGTCGATGAGCCGTGACATCAGATGCCCATTCGTTCACGAACGGAGGTTGGCCATGCAGCCACGTCAAGACCATGAGTCCGCAACAAGGACAACGCGATTCGCTCCATCCCGAAGCCGACGCACGAGCTGTGTGCCACCTCCCCCTCCGCCGTTCGGATGTCGAAGTTGACACCGAAATGGTCGAGATGGTTGTTCGAGGACACGATCGCCGTGCCCTCGTCGAGATCTCCGTAGAGCCGAACCGTCAGTTCCGTCTTGAGATTCTCTTCACGCTGGTTGGCTGCAAGCATCTTTCCGGCGCGCCCGAAGAAAGGATCATTGGCGATCACCGGGGTAGCGTCGAGTTCGAGCCGGCCGAGCACCTCGAGCCCCCGCTCGATCCAGTGCTCGCGATGCGCTCGCGCTGCCGCGGCGTCACCGATCGTCACGAACTCGTGCATCCGAAACGCCTGCATGCGAGCCGGATCGATCGCCGGTTCGTGCCGGAAGCAAAAACCGTAGATGTCCAGCAGCACTCCGCCTTCGGGGAGAACTCCGGTATACCGCGCATAGGCAGGATGGCACGCTGCGGACACGAGCATGGTCTCGGTCGGCTCGAGGTGGCGGTCCCACGATTGTCCCTCGGCGCGATCGGCCAGCAGTCGCGCGTGATCGCGATTGGAACCAGCGAAGGTGTTGATGGCGCCGGTGAGGTTGGGAAACGAAGCGATGTAGTCGGTGCGCTCGAAACTGCTCCGCGGGAACACCGGCGGGAACCGCAGCCGAGTCGCGGCGTCGCCTGGCCCCGCTGCAATCACCACTCGGTCGATACCGTCGACGATGTCCTCGAACACTCCGGAACGCCCGTAGAGTCCCGGCACCTCCGTCTCGACGAGAAGTCCTTCGACGAGCAGTTCACGTTGAAATGCAGCCCGGGCCCGATCCAGATCGGTCTCGCCTGTCACAGTCTCGGTCGTCACAGTCTCGTTCGTCATAGCGTTCCCCGGTATCCGATAGCCATGTGCGCTGAACCTGCCATGATTCGATCGTTGTTCACCATCACCGCTGCGCCGTGCGCGTCACGAAGGTGCCGACCGAGCGAGAATTCGGTGTCCTCGCGATATCCCGAGATTCCACAGATCAACATTGTCTGCCCCACGATTTCCACCACCGCTGTCGACGCTGTGACTTTCAGGTTGTTCATTGCGAGCGAAAATCCCACCGCTCCCGTCGCCTCGAAATCGGCAACGCCTTCCTCCGCGTGGACTGCGCGGTCGTACCTGCGTGCAGAGGCGCCGACGAGATCGGCGAATTGTTGTGCCGAAGCGGCAACTTCGGCGAGCCGCAGCGCTCCGGGGGAAGTGACCCCGGGCTGCTTGCGGGCGGCGGCACGCACGTACTTGCGCGCCTTCTCGACTGCAGCGTCGGCAATTCCCAACCACACCGAACTCCAGACGACGTGCGAGACCGGAAGCATCGTGTGGGTGGAGATATCGGAATACGGTACGTCGGCGACCATCTCCGGCGTCGAGGTGGCCCGAAGGATGTAACCGAGACTGCAAGTTCCCCTCAGCCCCAGCGTGTTCCACTCGGTGGTGCGTTCGAGCGTCAGGTCTGGGGTACGACACACCACGAGAACCTGATCGTTCGGCTGACTCTCCGGTGTTCGCCGAGCCGTCACGACTATCGCGTCGGAGTGTTCACCGTACGAAATGACAGGCGCGTTCTTGATCAACAGCAGGTGACCGCCCAAGTCTTCCACCGCGCAGTAACTCCGGCTGACGTCACCACCGATTCCCAGCTCAGTGGTTGCCGATGCCAACAGCAATTGCTTGTCGACCGTTTCTTCGACAAACTCGCGTAGTGCTTCGGTGTTGCCGTGCTTGACCAACGAGTATATCTGCGTCTGATGCATCGCGAAAATCATTCCGCTTGCTGCACAGCGTGTTCCGATCACACGGGCGATCTGCGACACTTCCTGCAGCGAGAGCCCTTCGCCGCCTAGTTCCCTCGGCACAGCTACGGACAGCAGCCGTTCGCTTCGCATGGCGTCGACAGCTTCACGCGGAAACCTTGCTTCTGCATCGACTTCGTCGGCCCACACCGCTGCAACTTCGTCGGCCAACCGTGCGGCCCGCTCGAGGGCCGTTCCGGTGGAGCACTGCGATTGCGGAGCGTTCATGCAGCACCCAACTCCGTCAACGCACCCTCGATCGCCTTGACGCTTGCGAAAGTACTCTTCCGCAACAACTCGTCAGGGAACTCGATGTCGAACGAATCCTCCAGCGCCAACATGACATTCACGCTCGCGTGCGACGTCAAACCCAACTCGTAAAGATCGGCCTCTCCGTCGATCGTGCTCACGTCGACTGCCAGCCGACCGTGCTCGACGAGCACTTTCCGAATTGCCTGATCAATCATCAGCGATGTCGTCCTTCTTTTCGATGCGAGCGCCCGAGCGTGTTGCGATCACCATTGCGATGGCCACGTCCGCTTCGTGCGAGATAGATACTTGAAAATCGTGCAGATCCTGGGCCCGCGCGAGTTCCGCGGCATTACCGGACAGTGTCACCCCACAGCCACCCCACTCGGCCCGAGTGATTTCGATGGAACTCCACGGAACGGGAACGTCACCAGGCCGCAGTACCTTCACCACAGCCTCTTTGGCGGCGAAACGTGCAGCCAATCGTTGATCCCGCGCCGGCCCGGCGCACGTCTGCAATTCGTGCGGGGTGAAGGTCCGATCGAGATACCTCCGCCCGAAGAGTTCGATACTTCGAGTGACATCCACGACGTTCACTACGTCACAGCCGATCCGCGGGCCGATGTCGAGCATCGGCGTCGGCGCAGTGTCACCCATCTGTTGACTCCCCATCTGGGGTCGTACACGCCGGGCAGCCCCCTATGCTGCCCGGTGCGCCGACGCCGTCACCCTGCCCTGACAAACCTTCATTCCCAGCAATTCTTCAGCTACCGATAGAACATACCGCAATCCGAAGATTGACGGCAAGATCGGACTTCCAGATTCCCATCAACACTATAAACATACTCTTAGTTTGTTTCGAATGCAGAACAAAGAGAGCAATGTCCCTACCAGGACATTTGCAGCAAATTGACCAAGGAGCAGTGCGGAGAGCCAGTGATTTCAGTGATCACTGGCAAGGCGACGGGCCGCGAATTGCCTGAAGTACTCCACTTTCGATTCCGGGACCACGATCGGAAGTATCAGGTTCCACGATGCCTTCATGGAGTCCGAAAGCTCACGAACGGTCCCGGTCGCGGCTGCCATCAGCCGAACTCCCGACGCAACTTCCAACAGGAAACGAGCAATGTCAGCAGAATCCGCGTCCGAACGCAGATCACCTTCGTCGGCGGCACGGCTGGCAAGTTCACGGTAAATGTCGAGCCACACGTCCAGAGTCGCCGGCCCGGAGCCCCGATAGTCCCCGATCTCGACCAACAAGCGGAACGTCGCTCTAACCATGGCGTCATGCGCACCGATGTCGACGATGACCGACGAAATACCGATCAGTGACTCGAGTGCGGGAGTTCGACGGTCCAACCAGAGCTCACATTTTGCGTCGAAACGTGCCGAACCCTCGTCTATCACCGCCCGCGCGAGTTCTTCCTTGGACCCGAAATGGAAGTACAGGGCGCCTTTGGTCACCTGCGACTCGGCGATGATCTCGCTCAAGCTGGCATTGGCATAGCCCAGGCGCAAGAACACACCCGCTGCTCCGCGCAGCACCGAATCACGGGTGGCTTCTGCCCGCTCTTGCCTCACCATCGATCCGGCCTCCAATCACCACACATCGAACGAATTCTTGGTCTTACCCGTTCACAGCGTCAAAATGGATGGCACGGTTCGGCATTCAACCCACCCTGCAAACAAATGAGACATTTGCCCATCAAACGATCGTGATACAGCGAACACAGCTTAGACCGCGATCCATCTCTGCGCGGCAGGCGCGCCTGGTTAACCCTCCAATTGTGGATCGGCTTCCAGATTCGTCAGCCCATTCCAACACAAATTCACGAGGTGAGCGGCGACAACTTCCTTCGACGGAGTCCGTTCGTCGAGCCACCAAGTAGCCGTAGTGGACACCATGCCGACAAGCGCCTGTGCGTACATCGTTGCTAGTCCGGGGTCGAAACCGCGTCTGGAGAAGTCCCCCGCCAACAGGTAGCCCACCTGACTGATCGCATCGTTGAGCAAGCTCGAATATGTCCCACTGGGCGCGACAACGGACGAATCGCGCACGAGTATCCGAAATCCGTCGGTGTGCTCTTCCACGTAGGTGAGCAAAGCCAACGCAACCCGCTCGACTCGAACTCTCGAGCGATTTTGTGAGAGCGAAGACGTGATCATCTCGAGGAGTCGCGACATCTCCCGGTCCACTACGACGGCGTACAGCCCCTCCTTGCCGCCGAAGTGCTCGTACACGACAGGCTTGGACACGTTCGCGCGCTGGGCGATCTCCTCGATCGAGGTCGCTTCGTATCCCCGTTCGGCGAACAATGCCCGCCCGATCTCGATCAGCTGTTGCCGACGTTGGGTACCGGTCATCCGGATCCGTGTCACTCGTTCGGGAACTGGATCCCCGCCACCCGAACCGGACACCGTCGCCATTGTCTTCCTCTCGCCGACACACAAATTACTGCTGTGGACGCTCAGCCTATCGGGACTTCAGGGGCCCGATCGGAGGAGCGGTTCGACCTACGGCGGGTCGGCATGCGATTATTCTTTCGCGCGTTCGGCCGCAAGGCTCGGCAATGCGTGGCAATCCGCCGTGGTGTAATGGCAGCACCTCTGATTTTGGTTCAGATAGTTCAGGTTCGAGTCCTGGCGGCGGAGCTGGTGAACAACATGCTTTCCCGAGCGGAAATGTATGTCTTGATCGACAGTTTGATCGACAGAGGGAGCTCAAACCAGTGCAGACCGCCGTGATCGTTCTCGCAGCGGGTGCCGGTACACGAATGAAGTCGAAGACTCCCAAGGTCCTCCACACTCTCGCCGGACGCAGCATGCTGGCGCATTCGCTTCACGCGGCAACCTCACTGAATCCCACGCACCTGGTGACCGTCGTCGGTCACGATCGTGAGCGTGTCACCGAAGCCGTGAACGCAGTCGCCGGGGAACTGGACCGTTCCGTCACCGTCGCTGTTCAGGACGAGCAGAAGGGCACCGGGCACGCTGTCAGTTGTGGGCTCGAGGGGTTGCCGGCCGACTTCTCCGGGACCGTACTCGTCACAGCCGCCGACGTGCCTCTGCTCGACGGCAAGACCATCGCAGACCTCCTCGCCCAGCACACGGCTGCTCCCGCGGCCGCGGTGACGGTGTTGACGTCGACGGCCGTCGACCCCACCGGCTACGGGCGAATCCTTCGTACGACGGACGGCGAGGTGAACGCCATAGTCGAGGAGAAGGAAGCCACCGATTCGCAGCGCTCGATCACCGAAGTCAATTCAGGGGTCTACGCCTTCGACTTCGAAACTCTGCGCGACGCGCTGGCGTCCCTCGACTCCAACAACGCACAACACGAGTTCTATCTCACCGATGTGATCATGATCGTCCGTCGCGCGGGCAAGCGTGTTCGTGCTCAGCACATCGCGGATTCGGTTCTCGTCGCGGGCGCCAACGATCGCGTGCAGCTCTCGACGCTCGCCCGCGAGATGAACCGTCGGATCCTCGAGAAGTGGATGCGTGCCGGCGTCACCGTCGTCGATCCTGCGAGCACATGGATAGATTGCGGCGTGCACATCGCACAGGACGTGACGCTCCTGCCCGGAGTTCAGTTGACCGGCACGACCTCGGTGGGCGAAGACGCCGTGATCGGCCCGGATACCACCTTGGACAACGTGAGAGTCGGTGAGCGCGCAGTCGTCGTCCGCTCGCACGGAACCGACTCCGTTGTCGGCGCGGACGCGACTGTCGGCCCCTTCGCCTATCTCCGGCCGGGTACCCGCCTCGGGGCACACGGCAAGATCGGCGCTTACGTGGAAACCAAGAACGCGGATATCGGCGAGCATTCGAAGATTCCGCATCTTACCTACGTCGGCGACGCCACCATCGGCCATCACAGCAATATCGGAGCTTCGAGCGTCTTCGTCAATTACGACGGGGTGAACAAGAGCCGTACTGTGGTGGGGTCGCATGTCCGAACAGGCTCCGACACCATGTTCGTCGCCCCTCTCGTCGTGGGAGACGGCGCATACACGGGTGCGGGCACGGTCTTGAAGAACGACGTACCGCCTGGGGCGCTCGCCGTCTCGGGTGGGGTGCAGCGCAACATCGAGGGCTGGGTCCAGAAGAATCGTCCCGGCACACCCGCGGCCGATGCCGCTGCAGCAGCTGCACAACCTGACGGCCCTGCAACAACCTGACAGCCCTGCACAACAGACAGCACAGATCACCACCAGATCGACCGGCAAGTACAAAGGACGGCATGAACCAGTGACTGCGAATTGGATCGACAACCAGAAGAACCTGATGTTGTTCTCGGGTCGCGCACATCCCGAGTTGGCGGAGCAGGTGGCGAAGGAACTCGACATCCGCGTCACCCCGCAGACCGCGCGCGACTTCGCGAACGGTGAGATCTTCGTTCGATTCGAAGAGTCGGTTCGCGGCTCCGATGCGTTCGTCCTGCAGAGTCATCCGGCACCGCTGAACACGTGGGTGATGGAGCAGCTCATCATGATCGACGCTCTCAAGCGTGGATCGGCAAAGCGCATCACCGCCGTTCTTCCGTTCTACCCGTACGCCCGCCAGGACAAGAAGCATCGCGGACGCGAGCCGATCTCCGCTCGCCTGATTGCCGACCTGCTCAAGACCGCCGGCGCCGATCGCATCATCACGGTCGACCTGCATACCGATCAGATCCAGGGCTTTTTCGACGGCCCCGTCGATCACATGCACGCACACAGCCAGTTGGCCAACCACATTCGCGCGGGCTACAACCTCGAGAACATCACGGTGGTGTCCCCCGACTCGGGCCGCGTTCGTGTCGCCGAGAAGTGGGCCGACTCGCTCGGCGGAGCACCGCTGGCATTCATTCACAAGACGCGCGACCCGTTGGTACCCAACCAGGTCAAGTCCAACCGCGTCGTCGGTGAGGTCGAAGGTCGCACCTGCATCCTGATCGACGACATGATCGACACCGGCGGAACCATCGCCGGCGCGGTCAAGGTGCTCAAGGAGGCCGGTGCAGGTGACGTCGTCATCGCTGCAACCCACGGCGTCCTCTCCGACCCTGCGGCCGAGCGTCTGTCGACGTGTGGCGCGAAGGAAGTTGTTGTCACCAACACACTTCCGATCGACGAGTCGAAGAAGTTCCCGACGCTGACGGTGCTGTCCATCGCACCGCTGCTCGCTCGCACCATCAAGGAAGTTTTCGAGAACGGTTCTGTGACTTCGCTGTTCAACGGCAGCGCCTAGTCTCGCGCCGCACTACGGGCGCGTACCTGTGACTTCACGGTCACCGGTACGCGCCCGTCGTCGTCTTCGTGAAGGTCTCAGAAACAGACCACCCGGTCATCATGAAACCACCTGTGGGACACACGAATACCGCCGAATGCGACGATTGACATGATCTTGATCACGCTACCGTCGAGAAACCCAGGTCGATGTTGGGGCGGTGTTCACCGCGCCGCAATCTTCGCCTAGTGTGGCTCGTCGTGATCGACGCGCAAACCCTGGAATCCCGGCCCGAATCTCATTCCCTGAATTCATCAGTTCCGACGATCCGGCGGTGGCGCCCAGGATCTTGTGTCTGGTGCGGAGACGACAACTCCGTGGACATGTTCCGCAACGAACCCCGCTGCGGAAAATGCCGTGAAAACGAAGGCATCATCGACGACGCCAAGCGCTTCCTCGGCATGTACGGTCTGCGCCCGCTCGGCGGCACGCTGCAGTCCGACGACGACGAAGAGCGCGAGTACCGCGTCAACGCACGCGAGGCACGCCGAGTCCTGAACGAGATCCGCATGGACGTCCTTCCCGATGCGGCCGCTGTTCGCAAGGCAATTCGGCCCCGCGCCGCAACGGTTGTCGCCGACACGTCACCCGCACGCGCTTCCCGCCCCGCCAGCACGGGCACAGCGACGCGTGTTGCCGCTCCGGTCAAGACCGACACCGTGGACATCGACACGCTCCAGACGCGCGTCCTAGGGCTTCTCGATCAGCTCGGTTCGATCGACGAGCAGATCAAGGTCGCCGAACTCGCACAAGGGTTGCCGGCTCGCGCACGACTGAGCGATCTGAACAAGCAGAAGGCCACGGTTCTTCGCACGCTGGCCGCTCTCGAGAAGGCCCGCATCGCCGCCTCCAACTAATTCCCCTCGCGTCCGTCCCACGGCCCCGTCTCACTTGCGAGACGGGGCCGTTCTGTATGAGCAGGTACCTTTACGAATCGTGAATGACATCACCATCACTTTCGTCGTGCTTGCACTGGTCGTGGCGCTGTTCGTGATCGGCCGAATCCCGGTCGGCATCATCGCGATCGGCACTGCCCTGGCGCTGTACGCCACCGGTGTGATCACGATGGAGCAGGCGCTCGCCGGATTCGGCGATCCCACGGTGGTGTTCATCGCCGCGCTTTTTGTCGTCAGCGAAGCCCTCGACGCCACCGGTGTCACCACGTGGGCGGGCGAGAAACTGCTGGCGAAAGTCGGCGAATCCCGAGTCCGTCTCGTGAGTGCGATCATGTTGCTGGTTGCCGCTTTGACCGCATTGATCAGCGTCAACGGGGCCGTAGCCGCGTTGGTACCGATGGTGGTCGTCTTGGCGGTACGTCTCGGTAAATCGACGTCACAACTGCTTCTGCCGTTGGCATTTGCCGCCCATGCCGGATCAATGCTCACCTTGACCGGAACACCGGTCAACATCATCGTTTCCGAAGCCGCCGAGGAATCCGGGGCCGGTGCTTTCGGGTTCTTCAGTTTCACCTTGGTCGGTGCGCCGCTCGTATTGGGAACGATTGCGATCGCCGTACTTCTCGGTCCTCACGTCCTCCCCCATCGTGCTGGGACGTCGATGTCGCCTGACCTGAGCCGGCATGCCAAGACCCTCGCGAAGCAGTATCAGCTCATGGGAAAGGATGCGCCGTCCGCAGAGCCCTTGATCACCAAGCACGACGGCGTGGTCGAAGTGATCATCCCGCCGCGCTCGGAAATGATCGGCGACAGGGCTTTTCCGGGCATGGTGACCGACAGTGGAGATCTGGTGATACTCGCAGTCCAGCGCGCCGGTGAGGACTGCGGCCCCAAGGGCGTCAAGTTGGCGGCCGGTGACACGCTTCTCCTGCAAGGAAGCTGGGACGATCTCGACACCCACACCTCCGTCGATCCGAACGTCCTCGTGGTCGACGCACCTGCCCAGATCCGTAAGCAGGCAGCCCCGTTGGGAACCCGCGCGGTCATCGCTCTCGTCGTCGTCGCGGCGATGGTAGTGATGCTGACGTTCGGATTGGTGCCGTCCGCGATAGCCGGACTCCTCGCGGCATGTGCGATGGTGCTGCTACGAGTCATCAGCGTCGAGCAGGCGCATCGGTCCATCTCGTGGACCACGTTGATTCTCGTCGGCGGAATGATCCCGCTGTCGACCGCAATCCAGCAGACCGGCGCGGCCGAAAAGCTCGCGCATGCGTTTGTCGACGTCGTCGGTGGGGCAAGCCCGTATGTCGTCGTCGCCGGACTCTTCGTCGTGACGGCGACTCTGGGCCAGCTGATCAGCAACACTGCAACCGCGTTGATCATCACGCCGATCGCGATCTCGGTCGCCATCGAACTCGACATCTCGGTGCTGCCCCTTCTGATGACGGTCACCGTCGCTGCCGCGGCCTCCTTCCTGACGCCTGTAGCCACTCCCGCGAACATGATGGTGATGGGCCCTGGTGGTTACAAGTTCGGCGACTACTGGAAGCTCGGACTCCCGATGTTGTTGTGGTTCCTGATAGTTGCAACGGTGTTGATCCCAGTGATCTGGAGTTTCTGATGTGCTCACCGAAGGTCTTGTCGGAGGTCTACGAATCGATCGGACGCGAAGGCAGGAAGATCAGCCGTCGATCGATGTTCGCGGCGCTGGGCACCGGTGCCCTCGGCGCGACCGTCATGGCCGGCGCTGTACAGCCCACTGCGTCGGCAACGCCAACAGGTCAGACCATCGTCGATCTGACCCACGTACTGACGCCGGAGTTCCCGGTGTGGCCGGGCGCGCGCTCGTTCGAGATGAGGAACCTGGCGAAGATCGCCGACGCCGCCGGATCTCTGGGCTCGCTCGGCTCCGCCGAGTCAGGTGGAAACTTCTACCTCAACGAACTCCGCCTCGAAGAACACACTGGTACTCACATCGACGCTCCCGCACACGCCAGTGCGGACGGAATCACCGTCGAGAAGATTCCCGTCGCCGACCTCGTCGTGCCGATTGCGGTCGTCGACATCAGTGCCCGAGCCTCCGTCGACCCCGACACACTGCTCACCCGCCAGGACATCCTCGATTGGGAGTCCCTCCACGGGACCATCGCTCCCCGCAGCCTGGTTGCGATGAACTCGGGTTGGGATACCCGGGCCGGTGCCGGTGGCGCCTTCACGAATCGAGATGCACTCGGCGTGCAACACACACCGGGATTCAACCCCGAGGCGATCGACTTTCTCGTCCGCGAGCGCGACATCGTCGCCGTGGGCTCGGACACCCTCAGCATCGACGCGGGCCGAAGCAGGACCCACGGGGCCCACCGAAGCGCCTTGGGCTCAGGAAAGTACGCGGTCGAAGCCCTTGCAAACCTGTCCGCACTTCCAGCCGTCGGCGCTACCGTGATGGTGGGAGCGCCGACGCATGCTGGTGGCTCTGGTGGTCCGTGCCGGGTTATCGCCTGGTACTGACGGATGACTGAGGTTTACGGCGAGGGTGTCACCCGGAGCACCTTGTCGCCTGTTCCGTTGTCCGTGGTCACCAGGAGCGAGCCGTCCGCCGTCGGAGTCACCGAGCGCAAGCGCCCGGACTGGTTCACCAATCCGAAGGTCTGAGCGTCGACCGAACGGCCGTCGGCACTGAGGCGGAGGAAGATCAGTTCCTTGCTCTTGAGACCACCCATCACGAGTGCTCCGTCCCAGGCACCCCACGCGGCTCCGCCGGTGAAGGCAGCGCTGGCGGTAGCCAACGTGGAGCTACCTGAACGCCACACTGCCCCAATTGCTCCCGGCACGCGCACGGGATCTGTCATCGGCACGGATTCGTCGTACGTTCCGGGAAGACGATCCGGACGGTAGCCGTAGTTTCCGCCGGGGGTAAGCAGGTTGACTTCGTCGTCGACGCTTGTGCCCTGCTCAACCGAGTACACCCGGCCGGTTCCGGGTTGCACGGCCAAACCTTGGACGTTGCGGTGCCCGAGCGTGTAGACGGGGCTGCCTGCATTCGGATTTCCCGCCGCCGGAGTTCCGTCGGTGTTGATGTGCAAGACTTTGCCGCCCAGCGAATTCGGATCCTGCGGAACGCTCGGCGTCGCGGTGTCACCCGTTCCGACAAACAGCGTTCCGTCCTGTGCCGCAAGAATTCGGCAACCCCCGTGACGCCCGGACGAGACCGGGATTCCTGGCAATACAGTTCCGGTTCGCGTGAGTGCGGTCCATCCGGCGTCGACGGTCCACGCGATCACTCGAACGTCCGTGACTCCCCCAGCACTGAATCCTTGGCAGGTGTACAGGGTGCGCGACTGAGCGAAGTCGCGAGCAAGCGCGATGCCCATGAGCCCGGTTTCGGACTGCGCGTAGAGATCCGAAAGGTCAGCAGCGACTGGACCTGTCGTGTTGTCGCCTCGGCGAACGAAGAATCCGCCGGATCGTTGTCCGGTCAGGATTGCACCGTCCGGGGCCGCCACCACGTCCCAGGGGTGGTCGAGTCCGTCGACCAGTGTGGTGACCGACAACTGCGGGAGGGTGTCCTCGATGGGTATGTCCGGGTCGTCGCTCCCCAACGATCCGGTGCTTCCGTTGCCGAAACTGCCGGGGTCGAAGGGGAATGGTTGAGCCACGCTCTGCGTTACCGGCATCACCAGTACTGCAGTCAGGGCCACGGTCAATGCGGCGAGCTTCGGATGACGCACGCGTTCTCCTCGGGTCGGAAACCGTTCTGCGCCTCACTATAAACAGACACACACCATTTTTCGGGCCCTCTCGCTATACCCGCAGGCCACAGGAGAAACGAAACCCCTTCAGAAGTCGGCAAACTCCGGCAAAGCGTTCGCCAGTGGGGATGCGTTACGTCTTGATGCAGATCGTGCCTTCCGCCAGCCGGGCACACTCCAGTCCAGGAGGTATTCGAGATCCGCTTCCACTCCCCTGTCCCGAAGTCCGAAACGTCGTTCCAGCGCATCGTCGTCCGTCAAGTGCAGTCTCGCCGCGTCGGGCACTCTCAGTTCGGGGTCACAGAATGGGCCTACGGGCGAGGTAACCGTTCGTCGTCCTGACGGATCTTTCCACTCCAGAAGACCACCTCCGATTTGCTTCACTGTCCACCTGCCAAACGTCTTCAGTCGGTGATGTTTTCGACACAGACAGGCCAAGTTCCGTTCTGCAGTAGGCCCTCCCTGAGCGGGTTGCCGTGATCGAACGGCACCGTGTGATCGATATCGCAACTATCAGAACGCACAACACAATTCGGAAAGCGGCACGTACCGTCTCGCGTCCTTACAATCGTCACCAACGCCGCGGACGGCTGGTACGTGGATTCACCGCGCCGCGAACCACTGTTCCTTCGCGAGCGATTATCCCTTGCCGCAGCGGGCAATATCTCCGGTGAGCGCATCGACCGACCCACGCCGAGCACCGGTCCGGCTGCCCCCGCAGTCGAACAATGTTGCACCTCGGACGGTGCAAGGGTGAGGACTCTCTGCCACGTGGCGTCCGCGGCGATCGCGCGCGCAAGGTCGGCATCGATGTGGCCGTACCCCTGCAAATAGCCTGGCAGGTCGTCGAATCCGAGCAGGGTGGAAGCGTTGACACCCACAAGAATTGTCGCAATCGGGAGCGCGGAGGTCTTCGTATCATCCCTACGGGTGCAATCGCCGTCGCACTGACAATCCAACGACGTCTTTCCTTCCGCCAATGCGATCAGTGCATCGGCACGCCGTTGCCCGAAAGTTCTCGGATCGGAACCACAGACCTGCATCGACATCGCACGGAGCCTCGTGGCCAAAGTCTGAGCGCCGACCGCTGGAAGCATTCCGTCCAGAGTCGACATACCGTCGTGCGACGCGCACGTCCGAACGTCCCGATCCGCCTCCGCACGAACTCGCCTGGCACGCACCCCATCAGGGTCGTGCCGAGCAATGAGACCTCGTGCGCGCGCCTTCAACTTGTTACCGGTTACACGGCAGGCACCGTCCACGAGGAGTCGCTCGATGTCATCGAGCGCGTGCTCGGAGACGTTGGCGAGAGCTTCGGACAGTGCCATCGCTTTGGCCAGATCGATGTCACCGCAAGCAAAAGCGGCCGCCACCCGCGGAAGTCGCCAGCGCAGGTCACATCCCAGTGCAATCATTTTCTGCGCGGCGTACTCCGTAATGCTCAGTATCGACGCGATCTCCACGTGCGCGAATTGACCCCGAAAAGCCTCATTGACTCCAACCGCGGCATCCTCCTCACAACGGTCCAAGTACAGCGCAGTGACCGCGTCGATCTCGAGGAAGTGGGCGCGCGCGATTTCCGCATGCTGCCGAAACAGCGCGTCCGCGGAAGTCTTCGATTCGAACATATGAGCGATTCTACGGGCGCCCACCGACAAGTTTTTGCGAAATCCCGGGGTATTCACCGATACCTTTTGCGCTCCGATGTCACTACGTTCAATCGCATGACTCAGCATCCGACACGAGATCAACCGTACTTCGGCATAGCGATATTCGAGTTGGGGAAGAATGACGGGGTCGGGTGCTTCCACCGAGAGGACTGTTATCTCATCTGGGCTGGCGACCCCGCTGAGGCGCAGTCAAAATTCGAGCGCAAGGCCGGCGAGCAGGAGTATCCGCTCGGCGCGAGCGATGACCAGTCCTATGTAAAACTCGCGCATCTCGTGGATCTTGCGCCGGTGTCGGACGCTGTCCATACTGGCACCGCAGATCTCTACTCTCGACACTTCTCAAATATTGCCGCCTACAGAACTTTTGAGACACTTCTAGGGGGAGACAGCATCCTCTGACAAGCGCCCACTTCACGCCCGCTGCGCACACAACAGCGCAAAGCGCTGATCCCGATCCGTCCACACCTTCCGCACCCCGAAGCCCGCGGACGCGAGTTCCGCGGCAATCCCCTCCTCGGTGAACTTCGCCGAGATCTCGGTGCGCAGCTGCTCGCCCGCTGCGAAGGTGATCTCCAGATCCAGGTCGTCGATGTGCACCGAGACTTCACGAAGTGCTTCCAGGCGCATCTCGATCCACTCGTTCTCGGCATCCCAGAGCGCGACGTGACGGAAGTCCTCCAAGGGAAAGTTCGCTCCCAGTTGCTTGTTCAGGACCGAGAGAACATTGAGATTGAACTGAGCAGTCACACCGGCAGCGTCGTCGTAGGCGGGCACGAGGACTGCGGGATCGATCACCAATCCCACGCCCAGGATCAGGTTCTCACCGGGATCGAGCACCGCTGCAATGCCCGAGAGGAACTCGGCGCGTTCTGCCGGAACGAGATTGCCGAGAGTTCCACCGAGAAACGCGACCGCCCGCCGTCCACCACCTGGCAGATGATGCAGCGAACCGGTGAAGTCACTGACCACCCCGACCACATCGATGCCGGGGAATTCGGCACCGACTTGCTGCGCCGCACCTTCGAGGGCCGTCACCGAAACATCCTGTGGTACATACGTTCGCAGAGTCCCGCGAGCCGTCATCGCGTCGAGGAGCAACCGCGTCTTCTCAGAGGAACCTGAACCCAGTTCGATCAGGATCTCGGGTTCGGTCAACGCCGCGATCTCGTCGGCGTACCGAGCGAGCAGGCCGCGTTCGGTACGGGTGGGGTAATACTCGGGTAAGGCCGTGATCTCCTCGAACAGTTCACTTCCACGCGCGTCGTAGAACCACTTGGGCGAGAGCCACTTCGGCGTAGCGGTCAAGCCCTCCCTGGCCTCGGCTCGCAATGCGTCGACCGATTCGGCCGGTGTCAGATAAACCTCGAGCGTAGGGGTTTTCATTGTTCTCCCATCGGTATCGGGGTGATGATCAAATGGCCGGGACGCGCGCAGACGATGTGCCGGTCCGGCACCTGCTCCCAGTCCGGCGAACGACCGGACGGTTCGGAAACGATCAGTGCCCGCGACTCGTCGACCCGCGTGTACAACGTGTGGCCCCACGCCGTGGCCCACAGTTCCTGCCCGTCGCCGAACAGGAGGTTCAATCGTGAATCCGGTGCCGCCGCAGCCACATCGTGAACGAGGCTCGTCACGGCGGCTTCCGCGGGCTTCGACTTCAACCGATGCCGAAGCACTGTCCACAACAAGGCAGCATCCGTCGGCGCGGGCATCTTCAGCAATTCGACGGCCGGAACTTCTGCTGCCAAGTCGGCGAGTGAGCCAGGCCAACCGGATACCGCTCCGTTGTGGCTGAAAGCGTAGGTTCCGTCGACGAACGGTGCGCAGGCACCGATCTCGACGGCCATCCCCTCCGTCGCGGAACGTACGGCGGCGAGAACGGATCCGGAAATGATGTGGGACAACGTCTCGTCGACTGTCGGGTCCGACCAGATCGGCGAGGTACTGCGGTACCGTCCCTGCCTTCCACCGTTCCACCACACCGCGCCGAATCCGTCGGCATTGATGGTCCC
Source organism: Rhodococcus sp. MEB032 (assembly GCF_030208925.1). NCBI lineage: Bacteria > Bacillati > Actinomycetota > Actinomycetes > Mycobacteriales > Nocardiaceae > Rhodococcus > Rhodococcus sp. MEB032. Next base: position 36,372 of record NZ_JARVSY010000034.1, on the reverse strand, counting down.
GCCGCCACGCATCTCGCGAGGTGCCCACGACTGTCGCATCAGTGAGTTTTCGCCGTCGTGGAGGAGTTCACGAACCGAACGCGGCGGCCCGAGATAGCCGAGGTGCCGACACATGTCAGGATCTACCCGAAATCGTTCTGGCGCAGCGAAAACCCGAGAAGATTTGGCGCCTGATCGGGTGGTCCCAGTTGCGGAACGTCCCCCGGCAGGCAACGCTGTCGGTCCCGAACGATCCCCCTCGCAACACTTTGTAATCGCCGCCGAAGAACACCTCCGAATACTCCCGATACGGGAAGGCCCGGAAACCCGGATACGGATGGAAACCCGAAGACGTCCACTCCCACACGTCACCGATCAACTGCTCGACACCCGCTGCCGACGCACCCGCCGGGTACGAGCCGACGCCGGCGGGACCGAGATGGCGCTGACCGAGATTGGCATGATTCTCGTCTGCGGACACGTCCCCCCACGGGAATCGTCGCGATCTTCCGGATTCCGGATCCCACCGCGCGGCCTTTTCCCATTCCGCCTCGGTGGGAAGCCGTTTGCCTGCCCAACTCGCGTAGGCCTCGGCTTCGTAGAAGCTCACATGCACGACGGGCTTGTCCGGTGGGACCGGCGCCTCGACGCCGAAAGTCTCGTGCCACCAACCCGAACTGTCGCGTTCCCAGAACAGCGGTGCACGGAGTTTCGCGTCGACGCGATGCCGCCAACCGTCACGGGACCACAGTTCCGGTCGGGAATAGCCGCCGTCCTCGATGAATTCGACGAACTGCCCATTGGTGACCGGGAATCTGTCGATCGCGAAGTCGGTGAGATAGACCTGATGCGCCGTGCGCTCGTTGTCGAGTGCCCACGGTTCGTCGTCGGTCCCCATGACGAAGGGGCCGGCCGCGATGGTGACCTCGTCGAGTTCCGGCATGCGGGCCGCTTGCGGAGCGGGAGTCGCAACGAGTGCCGTGGGCCCCGAACGCAATTGGTGGGTCGCGAGCATGGTCTCGGCGTGTTGCTGCTCGTGCTGCGCGATCATCCCGAAGGCAAAACCGTCCATGTCGAGTTCTGTGCGTCCGAAGGTGCTGGCTTCGAGCACATCCCAGACCTTCCCGCGAACCGTACGTACGTATTCGCGCGCCTCGGCCGGGTTGAGCAGGGGAAGTGTGGGTCTCGACGATCTCGAATGCTTGAACGCGTCGTACAGCTCGTCTATGTCGCTACGCACCGGATCGCGGCCACCGACATCTCGCACCAGCCAGAGTTCCTCTTGATTGCCGATATGCGCCAGGTCCCACACGAGTGGACTCATCAACGGAGAATGCTGAGCGACCAATTCGGTATCGTCGACGCAGTCGGTGAGCAGCGTCGACCGTTCACGCGCTCGCAGAAGTACGGCCTCGACCGCTTCCTTGGTGATCTCCCCCGTCATGTGTCGCTCTCACCGGGCACAATTGCGCGACAACACCGTTCGGCTGCGGCATCGAGAAGACGGACAAACTGCGGCTCCGGCGCGTACGACGCGGCAAGCGACATCAGAGAGGTTGCCGCCGAACGCAGTTCGACGTCGTCCAAACCGTACTCTGCCGCATCCCGCCATCTCCCGGCCGTCGACGCTGCGGCATCACTCGCCTCACGCATCACGGCAGGCCCGGACAGCAACGCGTCGATCGCTGCTACCGGTACTCGCCACAGATCTCCCGGCTGCGCATCGATGTAGCGAACCTCCAGATGGCCGACAGCGCGAACCGGCGGGAACAGCGTGGACAGGTGATAGTCCAAGTCCGCCCAGACGGGTCGGCGTCCGATCTCGGCATCCACAGCGCCGTCTATCCAGTCCCCGAAAGTGGCACCCCGCGGAGCCGTCCAATCGTCGCCCTCGTTTCGCACACACATCAGCGGAACATCGAGCGCCCAGCCGGCGTAGTCCTGCACTTCCGGGACTGCGACCGTTCGCCAGGAATCGAGTTCGAGCCACGTCCGCATGCGTTGGGACGCCCAATCCCCTCTCGGAACCCCTTGCAAGCGTGGAGAACACGCAAACGCAGCGATGAGCGCCGGCCCCATGTCCCCGAGGAGCCGCCAACGCTGGGCAATGGACTCCGGGCTGCCGCCGGCATCGACACTGACCTGCACTGCTGCTGTATTGCACATCATCAAGGTGCCGTACGGTCCTATCCCGGCGAAGCGGGATTCCATTGCGCAATAACGTGGCAACCGGAGAATCCGGGAAGGTGGGCGGGCGACGTCGGCCGCGGCAGAACTGATTTCGATGGAGTACGACGCGAGGAGTGTTTCAAGAGTACGACGGTCTTCGTCGAGACAGTCACACAGTTCTCGGGCGGACGTCCGCGGCGCTGACGAGAGTTCGATCTGTCCGCCAGGTTCTACGGTGACGAGGCTGCCACGAGGAAGCGGAACCGCTGGTGAATCCGGGTCGATACTGGTGGGTGCGTGTCGCCCGAGTGCCTTTGCCAGAGTCGCTGCTGACGGCCGCTCCCCACCGGGAACCTGGCTGGTCAGCCACTCGAGCTCAGCTCCGACCAAACGGGGTGGCCCCTGTTTGAAGCACACACCACCGACGTAGGCCTCGGCCGCAGGACGTGAATCCACCTGCGTGGTCTGTGCTGCTGTCAACGCTGCTGTCACCATTCGACTTCCCCTTCGGGCGGTCTTCGCGGTCGCTACCGACGATAGAACGCCAACGTCCGAGATGCACCCTTTGTGGTGTTACGTGTCGTTGAATTTCTTCAGTCGTATCCACCGGTACCCACAACCGGCCAGAACCACACCTGCGCCGGAAACAACCGCGATCCACGGAAGTGTGACCACCAGAACGACACAACCAGCCGCGCCGACCGCTTGCAGCCACTTCGGATACATCCGGTCCACACCGCGTTGGCTGTACGCACTCACGTTCGCGACGAAGTAGTAGAGCAACACTCCGAACGACGAAAAGCCGATCACCCCACGAAGATCGGTTGTCGAGACCAAGGCGATCACAACGGCACCGACCACAAGTTCCGCATGGTGAGGGACCCCGAACCGTGGATGGACTGCAGCGAGGGCCACTGGCAGATCGCGCTCGCGGGCCATCGCCATTGCCGTACGGCTCACCCCCGCGATCAGAGCCAGCAGCGCCCCCGCCGACGCCGCCGCGGCACCGATCACCACTACGGGAACCGCCCAGTTCCACCCGGCCGTGCCCACTGCATCGGCCAGTGGTCGCGCCGAATTCGCCAGCCGATCAGGTCCCAGCGTCACCAACAGCACCACCGCTACCAGCGCATAGAGGATGACGGCGACGGTGAGTGCGATCAGGATCGCCCGCGGAATCGTTCGACGCGGATCACGCACTTCCTCCCCCAGCGTCGCGATCCTGGCGTACCCGGCGAAGGCAAAGAACATCAGTCCCGCCGATTGCAGAACGCCGTACCACGACCCGAATGCGAGATCCGGGAACTCGCGCACCGCACCAGGACCGACGACGGCAACCACCAGCGCTACACACAGCGCCGTCGTCGACACGGCGACGATCACCCTGGCCATGTGCGCCGTCCGCGTGACTCCGCGGTAGTTGACTGCAACCAGCGCTGCCACCACCAATACCGCGACGGGGACACGCCAGGCCGTAGGCGCAACATACGTCGCGAAAGTCAGAGCCATTGCCGCGCAGCTCGCGGTCTTCCCGATCACGAACGACCAGCCGGCGGCAAACCCCCACCAGGGTCCGAGCTGCTCACGTCCGTAGACGTAGGTCCCACCTGAAGTGGGGTATCTGGCCGCAAGCTGCGCCGACGACGTCGCGTTGCAGAATGCGATGAACGCTGCAATCGCCAGGCCCACAAGCAACCCGGTACCGGCTACTGCGGCAGCGGGCGCGAACACCACGAAGACTCCGGCGCCGATCATCGCGCCGAGGCCGATCACCACGGCATCGGCCGTGCCCAGTCTTCGCTCCATCGGGACAGCTTCGTTCACAGGTAGTTTGAACCACACCGACATGAACGGAAGGTGCCATGTTCGATCTCGACACGATCCGCCGCGACACCCCCGGATGCCTTGACAAGGTGTTCCTCGACAGCGCGGGATCCTCGCTCCCGCCCGAGCCGGTGCCGGCCACGATGATCGAGCACCTGCGACGTGAAGCCGACGTCGGCGGATACGTCGCAGCTGCTCGTCAGAGCGGCGCCCTCGCTGCTGTTCCGCATTCGCTGGCCCGGGTCATCGGCGCTCAGGCAACCGATATCGCGTTGACGGACAGCGCGACCCGCGCGTGGAACGACTTCTTCGCCTCGGTTTCGCTCGGACCTGGTGATCGAATCCTCATCAGCGGAGTCGAATACGCGAGCAACGCCATCGCTGCACTGGGGCGGGCGCGTTCGACCGGTGCCCACGTCGAGATCATCCCGAGCGATCAGTACGGACGCATCGACCTCGACGCACTCGAGAACATGCTCGACGATCGGGTTCGCGTCGTCTCCGTCGTCCACGTCCCCACCAACGGCGGCCTGATCAACCCCGTCCGCGAGGTCGTCGAACTCGCGAGGGCCCACGGCTCGCTCGTTCTGCTCGACGCATGCCAGTCCGTCGGCCAATTGCCCATCGACGTCACCGAACTCGGCGTCGACGCCCTCAGCGCAACCGGCCGCAAGTGGCTCCGCGGGCCACGCGGAACCGGATTCCTGTACGTCCGCCCCGGACTCGTCGACGCACTCGAACCCGCTGCGATGGACCTGCACGGAGCGGAATGGACCAGCGAGAACAGCTTCGTACCCGCACCGGACGCAACACGATTCGAGCTCTGGGAAACGAGTGTCGCTGCGCGCCTGGGTCTCGGCGTCGCCGCCGACTATCTGCTCTCGATCGGCACCGACACGGCGTGGGAGCAGATCGAATCCCGAGCAGTCACGCTGAGGGAAGGTCTGGCAGCGATTTCCGGAGTCGAAGTCCGCGATCGAGGAACCCATCTGAGCGGCATCGTTTCCTTCACCGTCGACGGTATCCCCGAGCACTTGGTGCGGGATCAGCTTGCAGCACAGAACATCACCGTCACCGTCAGCGGTCGCGGGTCCACCCTCCTCGACATGGATGCCCGCGGGCTCGACGCCGTGGTTCGCGCATCGCCGCACTACTTCGTCGACGAAGCCGACCTGGACACATTTCTGGGCGCGGTCAGGGGATTACAAACCTCCCGTTGACCGGGACCATGCCTGATCTGTGGAAGTCGAAACTGCAACTGTGGGGTGATCAGCAGTTTCGCCTTCCGAGAGGACTATTCGCATGGCCGACCCCACCGTCAGACCGATCTCCGCTGCCGACATCACCACCTGGGACTACGAGGCCGACGTCGTCGTCGCGGGATACGGCATCGCCGGCGTCACCGCTGCGATCGAAGCAGCTCGTGCCGGCGCCGAGGTGCTCGTCCTGGAGCGGACGGGCGGTTGGGGCGGAGCCGCGTCACTGGCTGGTGGATTCATCTACCTGGGCGGTGGAACGCCGTTGCAGAAGGCGTGCGGGTTCGAGGACTCGGTCGAGAACATGAAGACGTTCATGAAGGCAGCGCTCGGCCCCGGAACCGACGATACGAAGATCGACGCGTACTGCGAGGGCAGCGTCGATCACTACAACTGGCTCGTCGACGCCGGGGTCCCGTTCAAGGAATCGTTCTGGGGTCAGCCCGGCTGGGAACCGCCGTACGACGACGGCCTGATGTACTCGGGAGGCGAGAACGCCGCGCCGTTCAACACCCTCGTCGATCCCGCGCCCCGCGGACACGTTCCGCAGATGTCCGAGAAGAACACCGGCGAGAAGGGCGGCGGCTACATGCTGATGAAGCCACTCGTCGAGACGGCCGAAAAGCTCGGTGTCCGAGCAGAATACGATCTGCGCGTCCAAACTCTGGTGGTAGACGGCGATCGGGTTGTCGGCGTCGTCGCCAAGCGTTACGGCAAGGATGTCGCGATTCGTGCCCGCAAAGGCGTAGTGCTGGCGATGGGCAGCTTCGCGTACAACAACGAGATGGTGCGCTCGAACGCACCGCGCATCTTCGGCCACCCGGCGGCCTCCATCGAGGCGCACGACGGCCGCGCAATCCAGATCGGTCAGGCACTCGGCGCCGACACCGCACACATGGACGCCACCGAGGTCGCGTTCTTCTGCGACCCGCAGTTGATGGTGCGCGGCATTCTTGTCAACGGCCGCGGTCAGCGATACATCCCCGAGGACACCTACCCCGGCCGCATCGGCCAGGCAACACTGTTCCAGCAGGACAACCAGGCATTCCTCGTGATCGACGAAGCTGCGTACGAGGAAGGCATGAATGCCGAATCGTCCAGTGCACAGTTGCGGGCGCAGCCGAGCTGGGTGGCGGAGACCGTCGAGGAACTCGAAGGCGAGATGGGATTGCCCGCCGGATCGCTGCAATCCACCGTCGACCTCTACAACCGGCACGCGGCTGAAGGTTCGGATCCGGTGCTCGGCAAGAAGTCCGAGTGGGTGAAGCCGATCGTCGGCCCGTTCGCGGCAATCGATCTCCGTGGCCGCACAGGCGGATTCACGCTGGGAGGATTGAAGACCACCGTCGATTCCGAGGTTCTGCACGTCTCGGGTGCGCCGATCCCCGGACTTTTCGCAGCGGGTCGCTGCACGTCCGGTGTCTGTGCGGGCGGTTACGCCAGCGGGACAAGTCTCGGCGACGGCAGCTTCTTCGGACGTCGTGCCGGAATCAGCGCGGCGCGCTAGATCACCACAACTCGCACACCGTCGGCAAAGCGGTACGGCTGAGTCTGCAGGACCGCGCCGAGGTGTTTCCTCAGTCTGGACACCTCGGCGCGCACTGCCACGACATGCTCGCGATCACCGAAGAGCACTTCGCTCAGGCCTGCGGCATCCACACCTGCCGAACCGACGGCTGCCAGTGCCCGCAAGATCTGAGCGTGACGCGGCGAAAGCGCGCGCGTCCAGTTGGCGTCACCACGCACCGTCACCTGCGGCGATGCGCCGAGGGCCAGCTCCAGCTCGATCAACGGCCCGCCGACGCCGGTGCGCAACAGCCAGCCGTCTCCGAGCGGCTCAGGCAGACACATCCCCAGACCTGGCACGATGACGGGCTTTCCCGCACTGGGTGCTGCCACGCGGTCAGGCGCGGCAATCCCGCTGGCGCCGGCTACCCAGCCGTACTCGTCGACCACCAATGCCGGACCTGTTCCTGCCGCGAACAACGGCGCCGCGCGCGAGCGCAGGCGCTCGAGCGAAGCTGCGTGCTCGCGCCACAGCGTCGCCTCCGCGAGGCGAACCGCGGTGCGCACCAGCGCGACGGTGGTGGGATGCACCGAAGCTGCGGATCCACTGATGTCCACCACGCCCAGTATCTCGCCCGTCCGTGGGTCGTGCACGGGCGAGCCGGTACACGACCAGTTGTGATGCGTGGGCGCATAGTGCTCGGCCGAGAAGAGTTGCACCGCAGAGTCTTCGATCAGCGCGGTACCTATCGCGTTGGTCCCCACCGACTGCTCCGACCAGCGTGCGCCTTCCGCGAACCCGAGAGCGTCCGCCGCACGTTTGACGGTCTTCGCCCCTTCGCGCCAGAGCAGGACACCGTCGGCGTCGGCAACGACCACGATGAAGCCCGCGTCCTCGGCGACCTCGGTGAGCGTGGTTCGCAGTTCGGGCAGAACGCTTCGCAGCGCGGTACGCGAACGCCTCGCCTCCAACTCGGAGAAATCGGCGACAGTAGACGCACCGCAGTGATCCGGCGTGAGCCCGCCGGCGGCCACCCTCGACCACGACCGCGCCACGACGGTCCGCGGCTGCGCCGGTGGTTCCTGGCCGGAGAGAACTGCGTCGTGCACCCGACTGAGTAGGCGAGCATGCTGCGACAGGTCGGTACCCGGCACGACGGCACCGAGCCGACTGCCTTCGGGAGCGTTCCCCACGGTGGTCACTCCGTCAGGCTACCGCTTTCGATGTGACGCGAACCACGTCCACACGGCCAGGTGCCCACCACCTGCGATTAGCGGCCGGGAGCAAACTCCGGTAACGTATCCAAAGTTGTCTCGGCGAGGGTGAATCGCAGCAGTTCCACACGTTGCAGGTTTACCGTGATCGACGCGGCTACGGCTCAGCTCGAGCGTTTCGCTCCTGGCCGTGTGCGCGCCTGTCCGCCTTGCCGCAGGCAAAACCACACGTCAGTAAACCGAGCACGAACCCCGTGAGTTGTAGGAGCCGTTTCATCATGTCTGAAGAAAACAACCTCGTCGCCGTCGTCCGCACCGAATTCGGCAAGGGCGCAGCTCGCCGCGCACGTCGTGACGGCCAGGTCCCCACGGTTCTGTACGGCCACGGTGAAGATCCCCGCCACCTCAATGTGCCGGCTCGCGACTTCGCCGCCATCCTCCGTGCACACGGCACCAACGCCATCCTCACCCTCGACATCGAGGGCACGGAGCAGGTTGCACTGACCAAGTCGGTCGTCGTGCACCCCATCCGCAACTACATCGAGCACGCCGACCTCCTCGTCATCAAGAAGGGCGAGAAGGTCACGATCGACGTGAACGTCATCGTCGTCGGCGATGCTGCTGCAGGCACGATGGTCGCGCAGGACGCATCCACGATCTCCATCGAGGCCGACGCGCTTCACATCCCCGAGCAGATCGAGGTTTCGGTCGAGGGTCTCGAGATCGGCACCCAGATCCTGGCCAGCCAGCTCGAACTGCCCAAGGGCTCGACCCTGCAGGCTGACGCCGACACCCTGATCGTCAACGTCGTTGCTGCACCCACCGAGGCAGACCTCGAAGAGGGCGCAGAAGCTCCCGCCGCCGACGAGGCTGCAGAAGAGGCCTGATCCTCTCGGTTCCAACAGAACTCACTGCGCGCGGCGCGTCATTCCGATTCGGAGTGACGCGCCGTTCGTGCGTAGCAGGAAAAATCAAGCCAGAAAGTAGCGTCCGTTGAGCACAGATACCGCCCTCGTCATCGGCCTGGGTAATCCCGGCCCCCAGTACGAGAAGACCCGGCACAACGTCGGCTTCATGGTCGCCGGCACCCTTGCCGGGCGCATGGGCGGAAAGTTCAACGTACACAAGAAGAGTGGCGCCGAAATCGTCGAAGGTCGCCTCGCCGGCCGGCGTGTGATTCTCGGAAAACCACGCTCGTACATGAATCTCTCGGGTGGCGCTGTCGCCGGTCTCGCACGGTTCTTCTCGGTCGACGCCGCGAACATCATCGTCGTCCACGACGAACTGGATCTCGATTTCGGGACGATCAGACTCAAACTCGGCGGCGGCGAAGGCGGCCACAACGGCCTGCGGTCCATTTCGAGTTCGTTGACCACCAAGGACTACCTGCGCACGCGCGTCGGGATCGGTCGTCCGCCGGGCCGCATGGACCCGGCGGACTACGTTCTCAAGCCGTTCTCGTCCACGGAGCGAAAAGAACTCGATCTCGTATGCGAAGAGGCTGCGGATGCAGTGGAGCTACTGCTCGAACTCGGGTTGGAAGCCGCACAGAACCGCCTGCACTGACGGTCAGTTACCCAGCAGTGCAGCCGAATTGGCGCGGCGGAGCTTCCCCGACGACGTCTTCGGGATACTGCCGGGACCCAGGACCGCAACGGCGCGAGGTCGGACACCGACGTCGGCAACCACGGCGTGGACCACTTCGCGTTCGATACGCTTGACCTCTTCCGGATCTTCGAACGCGTTGGTCTCGACGGCGACTGCAAAGCTCTCACGCTTCTGGCCGGCGTCGAGACGAATCGCGACGGCATTTCCGGGACGCACACCGGCAACGGTTCCGGCCGCCCGTTCGATGTCTGTGGGGTACACGTTCCGGCCGCCCATGATGATGACGTCCTTGACACGCCCGCACACCACGACCAGTCCTTCCTCGGTGAAGTACCCGACGTCACCGGTGTCGAGCCAACCGTCGTCGTCCTGGGCCGGCTTGTGTCCGTCGACCGTGACGTACCCGGGAGTGACTGCCTTGCCGCGAACCTCGATGATTCCGACACCGCGGGCCGGAAGCACCTGACCGTCACGGTCGACGATGCGTCCCTCGAGGTCAGGCACCATCTTGCCGAGTGTGGCGAGGGCACGAGCGTTGGGGCGATTGGACGGCACCGCTCGAGACATCGATTCGAGAAAGTCTGGATCGACGTAGTCGAGGACCTGACCTTGATCGGGATCCGGAATCGACACGGCGAGCGTGGTTTCCGCCATTCCGTACACGGGCGCCAGCGCAGTCGGGTTCAAACCGAAACGCGCACCTGCCTCGGCGAGTGCATCCATCGTGTCGGGATCCACCGGCTCGGCGCCGTTCCACATGTATCGGACGCTGGACAGGTCGACTGCCCCGTCTTCCGCCTGTGCGAGTCGACGAGCCAAGAGCGAGTACGCGAAGTTCGGTGCGGCGGTGACGGTTCCGCCGTACTTGCCCATCAGTTCGGCCCACAGCACCGGGGTGCGCAGGAAATCCATCGGCGTGATGCTGATGACCTCTGCGCCCACCTGCATCGGAACCGTGAGAAAACCCACCATGCCCATGTCGTGGAAGAGCGGAAGCCAGCTCACCATCACGTCGTCTTCGATGGAGAACTTGATGCGGTTGATCATGGCGTAGGCATTTGTGTAGAAGTTCTCGTGCGTGATCTGCACAGCCTTGGGCGAACCGGTGGAACCGGACGTCAACTGCTGGAGTGCGATATCCGATTCGGCCGTCTCCACGGGATCGATCGACGTTCCGCTGCGAAGCTCGTCCACCGTCACGACGGTGATGCCACGCTCTTCGAGGAGCGGCTTGGCCGCGTCGAAGGGCGCACCCAGAATGACGGCTTTCGCGGAGATCATGTCGATCACAGTCTCGGTGTCCTGAGCCCAGACGCCCAGATCCGTTCGGGGGGTCGGCTGATGCAGCATCGTCACCGACGCACCGCGCATCCACGTCGCCTGGCAGGCAGGTGCGATGTCGACGGGCTGTCCGGCGAGAATGCCGATCGCGACGCCGCGATCGATACCGACCTCGGCCAGGCCGCCGGCCATGCGCCGAGCCTCCTGGTGGATGTCGCCCCAGGTCTGACGGAAAGCGTTGTCCGGCTCTCCCGTCACCAGGCCGCGGTCGGTGACTGCGGCGGTCGCATACATCTCTTCGGTGAACTTGCTCAACGCAACTCCTCGGTCAGTGTCACTCTTCGATCAGTGCAACTCTTCGCAGGACACAAATGGCTGTGTGTTCGAACACACACATACATGGATAATCAGCGATCGTTCGCCGAGTGTTACGCCGCAGTGGCTATTGCATCGTGGTCTGCGAGTATCCTTTCTCTGTTGTGCTGCCGCACTCTCCACCTGTCCGCGCACCGGCACGTCGCCGGCACCGACGCCCACTTCGAGAGGTTCTTCGTTGACTACCCCGTCCGACTCGACCGTCCCTTCCGACTCGACTGTCCAGTCCGACACCGAAGGCCCCGATTCAACCGAGAGCGGGTCGGTCGCGGTCACGACGACGACCAAGGGCCTGTCCGCCGAGGCAGAGCGTCGCCGCACCTTCGCCGTCATCTCGCATCCCGACGCCGGAAAGTCGACGCTGACCGAAGCGCTGGCACTGCACGCGAAGAAGATCTCGGAGGCAGGAGCCGTCCACGGCAAGGCAGGCCGCAAGTCGACGGTCTCGGACTGGATGGAGATGGAGAAGGCCCGCGGCATTTCCGTCAGTTCCACCGCACTGCAGTTCAACTACCACTCGTCCGAGACCCCGGACGAGCAGATCAACGTCATCAACCTCGTCGACACCCCCGGTCACTCCGACTTCTCCGAGGACACGTACCGCGTCCTGACCGCCGTCGACGCGGCGGTCATGCTCATCGACGCTGCCAAGGGCCTCGAACCGCAGACGCTCAAGCTGTTTCAGGTGTGTCGTCACCGCGGCATTCCGGTCATCACCGTCATCAACAAGTGGGACCGTCCCGGTCAGACTCCTCTCGAACTGCTCGACGAGATCAGCGAACGGATCGGCCTCACGCCCACCCCCCTGTACTGGCCGGTCGGCATCGCCGGCGACTTCCGCGGACTGCTGCGGCGCGGTGAAGACGGTCAGGCTCGCGAATACGTCCGCTTCACCCGCACCGCAGGCGGCGCGAAGATCGCCCCCGAAGAGGTCATGGACGCCGACGCGGCGCTCGCCAAGGAAGGCTCCGAGTGGGAGACCGCGGCCGAGGAGAGTGAACTGCTCTCCGCTACCGGCCAGGACCACGATCAGGAGATGTTCCTCGCCGGTCAGACTTCCCCGGTGATCTTCGCGTCCGCGATGCTCAACTTCGGCGTCCGCCAGATCCTCGACACCCTCGTCGAATTGGCGCCGCCGCCGCGTGGGCGCGAAGACCTCAGCGGCAAGCCGCGCGAGGTCACCGATCCGTTCAGTGCGGTCGTCTTCAAGGTCCAGGCCGGTATGGACACCGCGCACCGCGACCGTCTGGCGTTCATGCGCATCGTCTCCGGCGTGTTCGAGCGCGGCATGGTTGTCACACACGCCCAAACCGGCAAGCCCTTCACGACCAAGTACGCCCAGACGGTATTCGGACGTGAACGTTCCACCGTCGAATCCGCGTTCCCCGGCGACGTCGTCGGCCTCGTCAACGCCACCGCACTCGCACCCGGCCACACGCTGTACACCGAGAAGAAGGTGGAGTTCCCGCCGATCCCGTCGTTCGCGCCGGAACACTTCTCGATCCTGCGCGCCGAAAGCGCCGGCAAGTACAAGCAGTTCCGCCGTGCTGTCGACCAACTCGATTCCGAGGGCGTCGTCCAGATTCTCCGCAACGACATCCGCGGCGACGCCTCCCCCGTCATGGCGGCCGTCGGCCCGATGCAGTTCGAGGTCGTCGCAGCACGCATGAAGGCCGAGTTCAACGTCGAGGCCAAGATGGAACCGCTCGGCTACGCATTGGCTCGCCGTACCGACGCCGCGTCCGAGGTCGAACTGAACCGTCAACGAGGTGTGGAGGTCTTCACCCGTTCCGACGGTGTTCTGCTCGCCCTGGTCAGTGACAAGTGGCGCCTGCAGTACATCCAGAAGGAACTCCCGGATCTGACGCTCGAACCCCTCGTCGCTGCTGCGGACTGATGAGCCTGATCGAGGCGCTGTTCGACGCCGAACTGCACATCGGCAGCGCCACGATTCTCTGGCGAGAGATCATCGGAAACGCGTTCGGAATCGGCTCCGCGATCGCGGGCGCGCGACGCTCGGTATGGGCGTGGCCCGTCGGTATAGCCGGAAATGCCTTGTTGTTCACGGTGTTCATGGGCGCACTTTTCCACACGCCGCAAGAGCTCAATCTCTACGGCCAGGCCGGCCGTCAGTTGTTGTTCATCACCGTCAGCGTCTACGGGTGGACTCAGTGGCGACGCGGGGCACGCGACTCCGGTCGCGCAGTCCTGCCCCATTGGGCGACAACTCGCGAGCGCGTCGCCATGATCGCCGTCATGACCAGCGGCACAATCGCTTTCGCCTGGATCTTCGACCTCCTCGGCTCGTACGGAGCGTGGGCGGAGGCCTGGATCTTCACCGGCTCCATCCTCGCGACATACGGCATGGCGCGCGGCTGGACCGAATTCTGGCTCATCTGGATCGGCGTCGACGCCGTTGGTGTTCCCCTTCTTTTCCGAGCCGGCTATTACCCTTCGGCGATCCTCTATCTGGTCTATGCATTCTTCGTCCTGTGGGGCTTCGCAATGTGGCTGCGCATTCAACGCCGAACTCCACAAGGGGTGTGACCGTAAACCAACTCCTGGTATGTTTGCGTCGATTAAGCAAACCGGCGGTCTGTTTACGGGCATCAGGAGCGAAACAATGGAAGACAAGAATTCTCACGGAATAGCGGGCCCCAACGGTTCCGGCAACGGATCGAGAGCCAATAGTTCCGCAAGTAATGGTTCTGCAAGCAATGGTTCTGCAAGCAATGGTTCTGGGAGCAACCTTTCCACGGGTAACGGTTCCAGCAGTGCCACCGCCACAGCGGATTTTCTGTCGACCGCACCCAAGCAATCCGATGCATTCACGTTTCCGCTTCCTGCCCGAACCACGGCCGCACACAGCAGCGGAGAGGACCTTTCAGTGCCAGCTTCAACACGCGAATCATCGAGGACGCTCGAAACTCGGAGTCGTACCGTCGTACGTCGCGACGCGATGGGCGTAGCCGCCGTTCGAGTGGCCGGTCGACTCACCCACACCGAACTCATCGCAAATCAGGCCTCACCCTCGAGCGCACATTCCTCCGATCCCACGACGGATCTGGACGAGTTGCTCACGATGCTCGGCAGCTACCTGTTGTCCTCGGGGTTCGAACATCCCGAAATCCACGCCAAGCTGGGCGGACAGTCGATCGTCGTCAACCTCGTATCGCCGGAGATCAGCGCGAGCTGATCTGGGCCCAGCTGCCCCTTAGGGCCACAGCACTGCTCGTGTCCATGCTCGGTCCGAGCCGCGCCGGTACAACCACCGCTGATGTCGACGCCCGGAGTCTGCCTGCCAGAACTCGACAGACTCCGGCTCGAGGCACCACGCACGCCAGTCCTTCGACACGAACCCTGGGTCGTCGCTGATTCTTGCTTCCGCAGCGGCCACCGACATGTCGTACGCCCCTAAGTCTTCGAGCACCTCGCTCTGCTCACTTGCCGTCGCCACCGCTCTCGCCGTGACGGAGCGTTCGACGAAGTCTCGGCGTCGAAGTGCGTCGTCGCCCTCGCGAACCGTTCCGCGAATCCGGACCTGTTGGCCTGTTTCGCGCCAGTAGAAGGCGAGCGATGCTCGCGGATTTTCTTTCAACTCAACACCTTTCGGCGAAGCAGCTGAACCAGAGAACCAGAACCCACCCTCGGTCACGTCCTTGAGGATGAGGAAACGAGAATCAGGCATACCGTCGCCGTCCACGGTCGAGAGCGCACACACGTGTGGCTCGACGACGCCGAAGGCCACGGCCGCACGGAGCCAGTCGAGGAACAACTCCCCCGGCTTTTCCGGAAAACACTCGGGCGCGGGCGGCGGAGTTCCGGTCAGCGCGGGGATACCGCGAATCCACGTCCGTACGTCAGGCAGCGAAAAATCTGCATCAACCATGAGCCGACTCTAATCGCGGGCGACCTCAGGAGACGTTGCGAACGACCGAGTCGCCGAACGACGGTTGCTGCAGCAGCGCCCACTTGTTGGACGTCAATCGGAAACTCGGCATGTCGGCGAGCGCCACCACCGATTCCCAGGTCCGCTCGTAGCTCGTGTGGGAGATTCGCCATTCACCGTCGCTGCAGCGGGTGTATCTGTCGTGATAGAAGGCCGATCCGCGAAGCAGCATGCCGTCTTCGGGGATGACCACTGTGTCCGCGAGGCACCAGATCCCGGTTGCGGTGTCTCCGTCGACGTCGATCTCGGGTTGCCCGCACTGATGTTCGGTGATGATGTGTGATCCGAGAGTGTTCTCGAGGAAGGAGACGAACGAATCTCGGGAATCGAAACTGAGTTGTTCTCCGTAGATCGCGGTGGCGTCGACGGTCAGAGTGTCGGCGAATTCGACCCACGATTTGGTGTCCAAGGCGCGTGCGTATCGGTACTTGAGTCTTTGGATGAGAACAATCGCTTCGAGATCCATGATCCCCGCCTCCCGGTGCAGCAACCACCCGTCCTATGTGTGCACATTAGCCTGTATCACGCCGAAACGGGCATTACTCTCAAAGCTAGTAGAAATGTCAGCCGATAACACGCTTTTCCAGGCCGTCGAGCATGATCGTGATCTTCTCGTCCAACCAACCTCGCCCGTGCCACGTCGATTCGTCGCCGATTCCCTCGATCAACGACTCCGATGCATTCCAACTTTCCTGATACGCCTGTCGCGCGGAACGTGAATCGGCGGAGCTGACGGTCTTGTCCATCGCCGCCATCATTGCGAACTGCGTCATGGTCACCTCGGAGATGAAGTCCACCGCCAATATCGCATCGTGGGGTGTGAAGCCTTGCGCAGTCAACGAACCGACCAGTTTCTCCACGATCTCGATTATCGCCGGCGGCGTGCCCGGAACTGCGAGACCGACCTGGGCCAGACCTGGATAGCGCTCGAACGAGGACCACAGAACGTCGCAGAAATCCTTCAGGAATTCGCGCCACGGACGATTCGTATCGGGCCATACAGTCTGACGCACAACATGATCCGAGCAGGCACGCAGCAGCGCTTCGCGGTCTGCGAAGTAGCGATAAAGTGCAGAATGACTGACGCCCAGCCGCTTTGCCACGCTCGGCATGGTCAGTTCACTCAGATCACCGGCCAGGGCGGCCTCGACGATGTCCGTTGTCGACAACGTCGGCGGCCGCCCCGTCTTCTTTCCGGTCTGCATTCTGCTCAGCTTGCCACCAACCGCCATCCCGACGCACGGTGGCGCTGGTTCCAGAACGCGGCGTAGTTCCCACCGGCTGCGAGCAGAACTTCGTGGGTTCCCACTTCGACGATCGATCCGTCGTCACCGAGCACGATGATCTGATCTGCGGCCACGACGGTCGACAGTTTGTGAGCGATCACGAGCAGTGTGCTTTCCCTGGCGAGTTCTTGCATCGCACGCTGCACGTGTGCCTCGTTCTCGGGATCGAGCGCGGCCGTCGCCTCGTCGAGCAGAACGACAGGTGCGCGTTTGAGGAGTGCGCGCGCAATGGAGACCCGCTGCCGCTCTCCACCGGACAGTGCCGTCCCGCCCTCACCGACACGGGTGTCCCAACCCCGCGGAAGCCGCTCGACGATTTCCGCGACGCCCGCGATCCGAGCCACGTCGAAGACTTCTTCGTCCGTGGCTTCGGGGCGGCCGAGGCGGATGTTCGCGATCAACGTGTCGTCGAAGAGGTACACGTCCTGGAAGACCAGAGACAGCTGCGACATCAGGTCGGCACTCGTGAGGTCCCGCACGTCGACGCCGCCGACACGCACCACACCGGAGTCGACGTCGTAGAAGCGCGAGATCAACCGGGTGACGGTGGTTTTGCCGGACCCTGACGGACCGACCAACGCCGTCAACGACTTCCGTGGCACGTCGAAGGAGATGTTTCGCAGAACCTGCCCACCGTCCGCGTATCCGAAGTCGACGGCGTCGAACTGCACTGCCGTCTCCCCCGTCGCCGTCCCGCTGGTATCGGGTTCAACCATTGGTTCAACTTCGAGGATCTCGGACATTCGCCGGATTTCATTGCGTGCCATTCTGATTGCACCGCCGAACTCGCCGATCTCACCCAGCGGCTGGATGAACCGTGCGGTCAGCCCGAGTAGCGCGATCAACGTGACCGGATCGATGTCGCCGCCGAGCGCGAGGAACGCACCCAAGATGATCACGGCAGAGAACACGAATTGCAGGGCGATCCCGTTGACCACGGACCCGATCACCACGAACCACAGTTGTGAGCGACCCGCAGTGTGTTGCGCTTCGATCGCGTCGTCGAGCGGTTCGTACACCCCGTGGGTGCGTCCGAAAGCACGCAGGACCGGTTGGCAACGCGCGTATTCGAGCACTCGATTGTTCGATTCGACGGCCGCTGCATGAGCCCGATCGTCGGCCTTGGCAGTCATCGTCGAGGCAAATCGTGCTGCCGCGAAGAGAATCGGAACGCTGATTACCAGCGCGAGCCCGAGCCGCCAGTCGAAGAACAACATGCACACGACAATGGTTGCCGGGCTGGCAATTCCGGAGATGATCGGTGTCATCAGGTGCGCAGCGGCCCCCATCACCGAGATGGTGCCCTTGCTGGCAACCTGCGACACCTGCCCGAGTCGGCCGGCGCCGAACCAGCCGAGCGGCAGAGTGACGAGATGATCTCCCAGGCGCAGATGCATCGTCCGCAGCAGAGTGAGGGCCGACTCGAAACCCTTCATCGCCTGCAGGTAGTGCGCAATCGAACTGATCACAGCGCATACGGCCATGGCGGCGAGCCACCGAACGAAACTGCCCCAGTTCTGATCGAACAGTGCCTGCACCGCCGGGACCAGAAGCGCCACTGCCAAACCCTGCATCACGCCGTACAACACTGCCCACACCAGGAACTCGCGATATCGGCCCTGATTCTGCGGGCCGAGTAGCCGGAAGAGGTCGCGAATCATGAGTTGGCCTTTCCTGCTGCGTCAGACTTACCTGCGGTGTTGCGTTCAATCGAGTCGGCCCGACTGTGCTCAATCGAGTCGGCCCGACTGTGTTCAATCGAGTCGGCCCGACTGTGACTCGCCCACATCCGCGCATAGGTTGAACCACTCGCCACGAGCTGATCGTGCGTGCCCTTCTCCACGATCCGTCCGGCGTCGAGGACCACGATCTGATCGGCACTCACAATCGAAGCCAACCGGTGCGCGATCACCAGCACGGTGCGGCCGACCGTCAAGCGCGACAGCGCTTCTTGGATATCGGCTTCGGACTCCGGGTCGGCGAACGCGGTTGCCTCGTCGAGCACGAGAACAGGAGTGTCCGCGAGAATCGCACGCGCGATGGAGACTCTTTGGGCTTCACCACCCGAGAATCTGGCGTCGACCCCGACCACCGAGTCGTACCCCCTCGGGAGCGCTTCGATTCGGGTGTCGATCTGCGCGGCTGCGGCAGCGGCCTTCACCTCGGCCGAAGTCGCCTGCGGTCGGGCAAGCCGAATGTTGTCGAGCACGGTCGCTTCGACCAGCTGCACGTCCTGCAGAACAAATCCGACGTGGCGGTACAGCTCGTCGGTAGCGACTTCCCTGACGTCGACACCACCGATGGCCACGGATCCGGCACACACGTCGTGGAACCTCGGAACCAGCGTTGCCAGCGTCGACTTACCCGAACCCGAAGGTCCAACCAGCGCCGTCACCGTACCCTCCGGCAGCGTCAGATCAATGTCGGTCAGAACGTCGGCGCCGTCGTCGTATGCAAAGGAAACTCCGGAGAATCGAACTTCGTTCCCCACAGGCTTTTTCGGATGATCGGTTTCCGGCAGAGCGTCGGTTGCGAACAGCGCGATCAGTCGCGCCGCAGCGGCGGCTGCCTCACGGCGTGCCTGCATACCGAAACCGATGGTCGTCACCGACACCGGAATCACCATCGCGACAAGAGAACTGGTCAGCACATCGATGGGTGACACCCATCCGGAGTGAACGAACCACGAGCCGAGGCCAAGGTTGACCACCAGCACAACCGGTGCGCTCAACGCAATCGAGGCCAGCGCCTCGGTCCGGAGCATCGGGCGAACCCAGCCCTCGTACGAGACGGCAAACGCCTTGGCAGCGTCGCGGTATCGAGAATGTGACTGCTTGTCCTGACCGAAGGTCTTGACCACTGCGATGCCGGTGACGAACTCGACGATGGTGTTGCTGATGGCCGCGATGCCCTCATTCATCCGGCTCAACTTGACGGCCATGTCCTTGGTCATGATCGCGTAGGCGATCATGTAGATCGGGAGGGTGGCAATCGCGACCAGTCCCAGACGCCAGTCGATCGAGATCACGTAGCCGAGCCCGACGAGCGGCACCGCAATGGCGCCGGTGGTCTCGACGGCGCTGTGCGCAACCAGGTAGTGGAGATCGGAGATGTCGTTCTGCGCGGCTTTTCGCACGGTTCCGGACGAGTGGGAGGTGAACCAGCCCAGTGGAAGTCGACCGAGTGTCGCTGCGATTCGACGCCGAAGCACAGCTTGAAGATTGACATCGGCGAAGTGCGTCACGATCAATGCACCGCCTCCGAAGAACGCACGCATACCCAGACCGAAGACGACCACCCACACGATCGTCCAGACGCGAGACGAGTCGATGTCGCCGCCCACGATCAGCGTCTTACCCAACTCGGCGATGGCCACGTACGGCACGATGGCCGCGACCGCGGCGATCACCTGCATCACCATCGCGATGGTGGTCCGTGTACGAACTGGCGCAAGGAGTTCGCGAAGCGCGCTCTTGTGCGCCGCCGCTTCAGCTTTGGCTTGCGAGGCTTCGGCCGTCGCTCCTTGTGATGCGTCGGCCTCTTCAGATGAAATGTCTGCTTTCGTAGCCTGTGTCGTCGTCATTTCGAGAACGCCTTCCATCGGGTAACTGCGTCGGCGTCGGATGCGATGCGGCCTTGGAGTTCCGCGCCGGTGAGAGTGCGATCGGCAAGAGCCTCGAGGTCTTCGAGGATCCAGTAGACCGCGAAAGGATAACTGCCGAACCAAAGTTCACCGCTCACGTCCGCCGTGCGTCCGGCCTTTACTGCGGAGATCTCGTTGAACAGTGGATTTGCGTGAACTAGAGCGCCGTCGTAGATGTTGCCCGAGGTCACGACCATCGCGTCCGCCGCGTGCTGTCCGACCTCCTCGCCGGACACCGAAGACGTGGCAACACCTGTGTTGGGGCCGATCTTCGCGTCGAGTTCGGCTTGCGGGCGCCCGAAACCGGCTTCCTCGATGATCGAGGACATCGGCGACTGTGGGATGACGGTGTACATGCCGCCGGAGAATCCCACCAGCACTGACAGTGTCTGCGGTTGCGCCTCGACCGTTCCGGATACTTCGGCAAATTTGGCCTCGAGCCTCGACACGATTTCGCGAGCTTCGGACTCTCGACCCAGTGCAGTCGCCGCGGTATTCAGAACTTCGCGCCACGGCGCCGCATAGGCGAGCACCGTCGTCGGGGCAATCTCGTTGGCCTGCACGGTGATCGACGTCAACGAGCCGACATCACTGAGCAGGATTCGGTCAGGATGAACGGCCGCGATCTGCTCCACATCTGGTGATTGGAAGAACGTCGGTTTGTCGACGACCTCGATCCCCTCACTCTGCAATATCTCCTTCGCCGCCTGCGACTGCAGCGTGGCGAAGACCGTATCGGGCTTGACCCCGAGCGTGAGTGCGTTGAGCGCTGCGAACTCGTCCAGTGCGAGCAGTTTCTGAGGTGCAGGTACGGCCGACGACTCGCCTGTTTCCGATGCGTCTGCGTCATCGCCGCCCACGGAGCAACCGACAAGCGCCGTTGCTGTCGCTGCGAGTGCCGTTGCTCGCAGGCCCCACTGCTGCCGCATCTTCTCTCCCCGCTTTAGTTACACGCTGTCTTGATTAGGGGAGCCTACAATAAGTCACGCCTTTTGTGCAGTCCTCGTCGCTGGAAGTGCAATCGCCGGCAGACACGCGACAACACTGATGACGGCACCCATCACGAACGCCAGCGCGAACGAGTCGTCGGAAATGCCGATCGCCAGGACCGCTGTGGTCACCGGGGCGCCCACCGCCGAACCGACGGTTCTGATCACACTGTTGACTCCACTGGCTGCTGCCATTTCCGATGGCGGGACGATCGAGGCAACCAACAGAGCACAGACCGCGAACCCCACGCCGTTCCCCAATCCGACGAGGGAAAAGAACGCCACGATCGCAACCACCGAACTCGGCCAGATCGCGAGTCCGACTGCGCCCGCCGCCATGAGGGCCAGCGCTATGACAGCGGGCACCCGCGGCCCGAATCGCCGCGCGAGAGCCGGCGTCAAGCGGCCACCGAGGAAGACGAGGACAGCGGCGGGCAAGAGCGCCAAGCCGGTCTGCACAACGGTGAATCCGCTTCCGTACGTGGACGTTTCCGGCGCCTGGAGGATCCGCGGCAGACAGAGGTAGAAAATGTACGGCACGAACCCGAACACCAGGGTGAGTGCGCTGGTGATCATCATCGGCTTGTCCCGAAAAACTCGCATGTCGACGATCGGCGCGTCGTGGCGGGAATCGACGGCAATCAGTGTCGCGAACGAAACGAACGCGACTACCACCAGACCCCAGAATCCGAGCGACAAAACTCCCCAGTCGGAGGCTTTCGTGATCGCCAAGAGCAGGCTCACCAATCCGAACGCCAGAGCTCCGGCACCGGCCCAGTCCGTCGGCATACCCGGGCGGCGATGCGAACCCGGAACCACGGCCACCACTGCGACCAATGCGAGCACGATCAAGATCCCGGTGATCACGAACAACCACTGCCAACTGAGATACTCGAGGATGACACCGCCGATCACCAGCGCACTTCCGGCGCCGATTCCCAAAGTCCCAGCGAGCCAACCTATCCCTGAAGACAACTCGGGACCTACTACCGTTCTCCGCAGTACTGCCATCGCAAGCGGGAAGCTCGCCATACTCACTCCCTGGACAGCTCGAACGACAAGCAGCACCCCGATATTCGGGGCGGCTGCCGCGGCAAATGTCGCGAGAGCGAAGATGATCAGGACGATCACCAGGACTCGCTTGTCGCCGAATCGGTCACCCATCGCGCCGACTATCGGAGCCATCACCGCGGCCGCCAACAGGTACGCCGTCAGGATCCAGCCGGTCACCGCCACGGACGTGTCGAAATGCTCACCCAACACCGGCAACGCCGGTACCAGCATGGTCTGCATGAGCGAGTAGACGAGTACCGCCCCCGCAAGCGCGGCGATCACCCGGCTCCCGGATCGCGTGGGCGCCTCCGCCAAGGTTGTCATCGACACCTTCCTCCAATCATGAATCGAATCGGAACGGAACACTCCGTTCCGATTGAGTAAACCATGCATTGCTAGCCTGTGGGAATGGCGAAAGAGAATGCGAGCCTCCCCGGACGCGCCCGAGAAGCCGCAGACAACGACGTCACCGTACTGCGAGCAGCGCGCGAGATTTTTGCCGAACAGGGTTGGAATGCACCGGTATCGGCAATTGCCACCCGGGCCGGAGTGGGAGTAGGCAGCATCTATCGCCGATACCGAGGCAAGGAGGAACTGGCGCAATCCCTGCGCGTCTGGGCGATCGACCACCTCGCCACCCTCGCCCGAGAGTGCATGAGCACCGCGAAAACCGATGAAGCCGTATTGAAGACGTTCTTCTCGCGATATCTCACCGAATCAGTGGGACCGCTCATTCCGGTCCTCGGCGGCAAGTTACCTGAACACGCCGAAGTCACTCGTGCCGCCGAAGAATTGGAGGCCGCACTGCAATCGATGGTCGACGTCTGCATCGACGCTCGCGAAGTCCCGCCCGACTTCACTGCTGCAGACGTCATGCTCATGACAGTGCATCTGCGGCCGACTCTGCCGATCGAGGGTGATCGAGCCACCGAAATACACACGCGCTATCTCGACTTCATGCTCGACGGACTTCGTGGCGGAACACCTCGACCAACGATCACTCCCCCGTCCTGGAGCGAATGGCTTCAGATGTGGCAGGGCAACTGACCCCGAGAACACCCGAATGACATGTCAGGTTAGGCTTACCTAGCTTATTTCGCCATGTTCGGAAGGTTCTCATGAAAATCAATCGCCGGCTCGCCGGCTTCGCCGCACTACCCGCCGTCGCCACGCTCCTACTCGCCGGTTGCGGAAGTAGCGACGCAGCGCCCTCTACCGAGACCAGGTCTGCCGACCAGTCCTGGAGTTACACAACGGGATACGGAAACACGATCACCCTCGACCACGCCCCGGAGCGGATCGTCGTCGACGCGTACTCCGCTGCGGCTCTGTGGGACTACGGCATTCGGCCGGTCGGCATCTTCGGTTACGGCGTCAGCAATCCAGACGTCACCGATCGCGCTGACGAGTCGACGATGACCGTCGTCGGCCGTGAAGGTGAACTCAGCGCGGAAGCTCTTGCGGCGCTGGACCCAGACCTGGTCATCGGGTACGGCAACAGCGACGACCCGACACGATGGACTTGGTGGGACGAGCCGATGGGCAAGACCGTCAACAATGTTGCACCGTTTGTCGGCGTCAAGTTCTCCGGAGCCTCGACACCGGACGTGTTGAACGAGTACGCCTCACTCGCCGAAGCTCTCGGCGGGGACACCGACACAGTGGCAGCACGCGAGGGCAAGGAAGCATTCGAATCCGGTGCAGAGCGCATCCGAACTGCTGCGGCCAAGGTCGACGACATCGAAGTCCTCGCCCTGAACGGTGACAGCTCCGAGTTGTACGCAGGCACAACGGCGCTCGCTCAGTTCGGTTACCTGAAGGAACTGGGCGTGAAGTTCACCGGTCCGGGAGGCGACAAGGGCTGGGCCGATCTCAGCTGGGAACAGGTACCGGATTATCCGGCGGACATCGTGTTCCAGTTCGCGAAGTCGGCAGAGGCATTCGCGGCATCACCTGTGTTCGTCAAGCTGCCCGCGGTGACCGCGAACCAGGTGATCGACTTCGACGACAAGCGTCCCAACACCTACGCCAATTACGGCGCCTGGTTCGAGCAGGTTGCACAACTACTCGACCAGGCCCGCAACGTCGCCTGAATTTACTGCCCAGCAGTGATTCGTCCGGCCGCTTCCTCGAGAACGTCGAGGAAGATGGCCGCGGTGAGCGCAAATCCTTGGTTGTATCGCGCGTCGCTGGTCAACACGTTGCCCGCTTGGACTGCAGGCAACCGCTGCCACGTCGGCTGCGTCTTGATCGCGTCGAGCGCTTCCTGATCGCGTGCTTGGGCGATGATCACATCCGCCGGAGCCAAGGTGTCGAGTTGCTCGAACGACAACTCGAACGAGTTCTCTGCATTGTCGTCGTCACGGAAAAGCACGTCCAGGCCGGCATCGAGTGCAACACTGATTCGCAGATTCCGCTGATGCACAAGGAAGCCCGTCGGGGTCTGAACGCCGAACACGATCTTCTTTCCGCCCAGCTTCTCCTGCAACATCGGTCGCAGTCTCGCGAGCTTGTCGTCGTACTCCGCAATGGAAGCCTCGGCGATCGTCACCCGGTCGAGCTGGCTCGCCTGCGCCATCAGAGCACCTCGCCAGTCGACCGGGTGCCCGGCAATCGGTTCGACGTCGTCGCCGACGACCAACAGCGGCGCGATGGAAGACAAGCGCTCGGTGCCGTACCAGTCACTGGTGTATCCGATCGCAGTGATGACGATCAGATCGGGCTCGAGAGCGAGCAGAGCCTCGAAGTTGGTGGAGAAGTCGCCGGCGACGTTGACGAAGCTCGCGTCCTCGATGGTGCGGCCGGGAAACTGGAATCCTGCCTTGGCGTCGGGGAACCAGAAGTTGCCCGATCCGACGATCGGGTAGTCCATCATCATCGCGAATTCGAGGTCGACGCGGCCGTCGAGCACCACCACACGCTTCGGGTCGCGCGGAACGTCGCCACTGAACTCGGCCCACGTGTACGGGAGAGTGTCACTGGCAGAGTCGGATTCGCCATCGGAGCTTCCGCAGGCGCTCAGCGCCAATGCTGCAGCCACACCAGCTGCGCCACCGAAGAATCGGCGTCGCGAAATGCGGTCGACGATCTGAGCCCACTCCGTGTCGGTAACCTGCGCATCCAGGACGAGTGTCATACCTTTGCTCCTTCGATGTTTCGCTGACGCTCGCGTCCCAGCGGAATGACCAGCGGTGTGTGGGAAACCGGATCGTCGATGATGCGGCACGCCATGCCGAACACCTCCTGCACCAGTTCTTCGGTGATGATCTCCGCGGGCGGGCCCTCGGCGACCACCGCGCCGTCCTTCATCGCGATGATGTGAGTTCCGTAGCGGCACGCGTGATTGAGATCGTGAAGCACCGCCACCAGCGTGTGTCCGTCGTTCTCGTTCAGATCGCGGCAGAGTTCCAGCAGTTCGATCTGGTGCGCGATGTCGAGGAACGTCGTCGGCTCGTCCAGTAGCACCAACGGAGTCTGCTGCGCGAGAACCATAGCTACCCAGACACGTTGGCGCTGACCACCGGACAGTTCGTCGACCGGCCTGGCCGACAGATCCGTGACCTTGGTTGCCTCCATCGCCTTGATGACGGCGGCCTCGTCCTCTCGGGACCACTGGCGGATCAGCTTCTGGTGCGGATAACGCCCTCGCGCAACCAGATCGGCGACTTTGATTCCGTCCGGCGCGATCGACGTCTGCGGCAGAAGCCCGAGTCGCCTCGCAACTTCCTTTGCCGGGTACGACGTGATCGCCTTACCGTCGAGAAGGACCTTGCCGGTGGTCGGCTTGAGCAACCGGGACAGCGCACGCAGAAGCGTCGACTTGCCGCAGGCATTGGGACCGACGATGACGGTGAAGCCACCGTCGGGGATTTCGACGTCGAGGTGTTCCGAGATGACGCGCTTGTCGTAACCGATCGTGACGTCCTCGGCGCGAAGCCGATTCGTCCTTTCGACCACGACGGCGGCCGTACTTGTCTCGTTCACGCTGTTCCTCGTTCCTTCACCGATCACTGCTTACGTGCCTCTCGCGCGAGAAGCCATACGAAATAGATGCCACCGATGGAGACGGTGACGACGCCGACCGGCAACTGTGTCGGCGCGAAAGCTCGCTGCGCCACCCAGTCGCTGACCATCAGCAACGCGCCACCCATTGCTGCCGACGGCAGCAGGGTCACTCCGGCACTACCGGTCAATCGCCTCACCAACTGCGGAGCCGCAAGAGAGACGAACCCGATGGGACCGGCCGCTGCTGTCACCATGGCCGTCAGGGCGACGCCGAGAACAACCAGGGAAAGCCGCGTGGGTTCGGCCCGGACGCCGAGCGCCTTGGCGGCGTCGTCGCCCATCTC
Organism: Rhodococcus sp. MEB032; assembly: GCF_030208925.1. Taxonomy (NCBI): domain Bacteria; kingdom Bacillati; phylum Actinomycetota; class Actinomycetes; order Mycobacteriales; family Nocardiaceae; genus Rhodococcus; species Rhodococcus sp. MEB032. Next base: position 9,890 of record NZ_JARVSY010000034.1, on the reverse strand, counting down.
GAGCATCTGCATCCGCCTGCCCAACACCAGGATCAGCGGAACGAGGATGGCCAGCACGACGACCACCGGCCACACCTGAGTCCAGCCGAGGCCGTTCAACGAACCGGCACCCCACACTGCGGCAGCCATGGCGTCGTCAAGTTTCGCCTTGAGGATCATCCAGGTGTTGACCGAGCCCAACATCGCGCTGATGGCGATACCGACGATGATCAACCGGAATCCCTGCACACCTCGCTTGTACGCAAGGAGATAAACAACTGCTGCGGTGGCGATTCCGCCCACCAGAGCACCGACTGCGATCTCGTAGTAAGTACCACCGATGAGGAGGATGACCACCAGAGCGCCCGTGTACGCACCGGAGTTGAAGCCGATGATGTCCGGGCTACCCAACGGGTTCCTGGTCAGCGATTGGAAGATCGCACCGCTCATACCGAGCGCCGCACCGAGCATCAGCGCCAACAGAACTCGGGGCAGACGCCATTCCACGACGACCATGTGGATACGCGCGGGGGCTTCGCCGAACAGTGCACCGAGGACGTCCCCGATCGGCACTTGGTAGTCACCACTACCGAGCGCGATGACACCGATGGCCAATGCAAGCGCAACGAGGACGAGGCAGACTGTGACCGTGCGGACGTCGATCCGCGCGGACCAGCCTTCTTTGGGTGAGCGCACCACCGTGGTGGCGCGCCCGAAATCGATGCTCACAGACCGCTCACCTTGCTTCGACGCACCAGCATGATCAGCACCGGAGCGCCGATGAAGGCCGTGACGATGCCGACCTGAAGTTCACCCGGGCGCAGCACGATTCGGCCGACGACGTCGGAGAAGAGAAGAAGAATCGGCGAGCACACCAACGTGTACGGGAGAATCCATCGCTGATCCGGTCCGACGAACCATCTCGCGACGTGCGGAACCATCAAACCGACGAATCCGATCGGCCCGGCCGCAGCTGTCGCCGCGCCGCACAGCAATGTCACCGCGATGACACCGAGGATGCGAGTACGAGTGATGTTGGCACCGAGCGAACGTGCCAGATCGTCACCCAGGGCCACCGCGTTGAGTTGGCGCGCCAACGCGAGCGCCAGGAAGAGCCCGATGAGAATGAACGGTGCGACGGCGAGAACGATTTCCAACGAACGCCCGCTGAGTGAGCCGGCATTCCACTGGCGCATCTGGTCGAAGGCGGTCGGGTTGAGCAAGGTGATCCCGGACGAGATGCCGCCGAGCACGGAGCCGATGGCAACACCGGCAAGCGTCAGCCGAATGGGCGTCGCACCACCTCGACCGATCGAGCCCAGCGTGTAGACGATCGCCGTGGCTATCACCGCTCCGAGGAACGCGAACCAGATGTACGACCAGATGCTGGTCAGGCCGAAGACCGCGACGGCAACGACCATCGCGAAGCCCGCGCCGGCATTGACACCGAGAATTCCGGGATCAGCCAAGGGATTTCGTGTCATCGCCTGGATGAGGCCACCGGCCACACCCAGTGCCATACCGACTATCAGACCGAGCAGAGTACGCGGTAGTCGCAGGTCACGGATGATCACGTGATCGTTCGAGTCGTCGTAGTTCACCAGCGCGTCGATCACGGTCCCGAACGGAATGGTCTTCGATCCCACCGCGATACTCAGCAGGAGCACGGCGGCGAGCACCACCAGGCACACCAGAAGACCCGCCATACGACGAGAGTTGGTCGATACCAGGCCGTCCGGTTGCTTCTGCTTCTCGTGCAGCGACTCGTCGATCAGTTCTTCGGTGTGTTTGTCGACTGCACTCTTGTCCGCCGCACCGCTGTCGACAGCACTCTTGTCGAATCCAACGGTCACAAGCCGGCGCTCTCTAGAGTCTTCTCGACCTCGTCGCGGATCTCTTCCTCGTCGCGGTCCGATTCCCAAGCCGCATCGAGTGCCGCGCGGACACTTTCGTCGAGGGCCTCGTACTTCGCGTTCCACACCTCGGCTTTGTACGTCCAGTAGCCGATGACCTTGTACTGCTCACCCGGCAACTTCAGTTCGTGGCGAAGGTACTTGCGGATGTCACGGAGCATCGTGCTCTCGCCTGCAACCCACACGTATCCGAGTTCGGTGGGCAAGTTCATCGCGCGAACCGCGTCCGGCAACTTCGACGGTGCAACACCGTTGCCACTGCCGACCAGCCAGATGAACTCGACGTCGGCGTCCGAGGTGATCTGCTGCTTGTGAGACTCGTCCACCACCTCGACGATCGCCTTGGCCGACATCCCGGCGGGCAACTGTTCGATCAAGCGCCCGAGTGCGGGGAGTCCAGTCGCGTCGGCGACGAACACCTGCCAACGTGCGTCGGCCGGGGGCTCGTAGAGGCCACGAGACTCGCCGATCGCCAACTTGTCACCGATCTCGGCCTTCTGTGCCCACTCGCTGGCGATACCACCCTCGTGAACGACGAAGTCGATCGTCATGCAGCTGGTTTCGGAATCGAACCGTCGCACGGTGTACGGCTGGCACGGGGACGGTTCCTCTCCCTCCGGGTATCGCCAACCGCGCGGTGCATCCGGATCTTCCGCCGGAAGAACGAACTTGCCTGTAGCCGGGACCGGGAAGTGGAGGCGCAGGTATTCGTCACCGGTACCGGTGGTTTCGAAGGCGGTCAGCTCCTCCCCACCGAACACGATACGAACCATTCCCGGGGTCACGTACTCCTTGTGAAGTACCTCGCCGAACACAAGACTCACAACAATCTCCAACATCGATGGAACATGAACCGGACCCGAACACGAGGATCTATCCGACTTCCGGACATAGTTAACCCGTGCTAAGTAAGGTAGACCTTAATTTATTGCAGTGTCGTCGATGAGTCGATGCCTTCTCCGCTGCAACGGGGCCAACTACTATCGCAATTCGGCCAACGCAATACGTATGGCCTGTTCACGACAAGTATTGGCACCGGTGTGACTTCTGACTACCGCCCACGATCCCTAGCGTGGACCCAGTGCCTTCGACACCACTTCTTTCGGCCGAGACAAACGGTCCCCCAACCAGCCCGGCGATCACGCCGCGTCAGGTAATCACACGCGCGATCGCTTCCGAAGGTCGCGGAGCCAAGCTGGCGGCCGCGTCCGTCGGCTTCACCGGCCACCAGGTCGCGGAAGCGTTGGTGCCGGTGGTGATCGGTGCGGTCATCGACCGTGCTGTGGCGACCAACGATGCCGCCGCACTCGGAAAGTGGATCCTCGTTCTCGGAATTCTCTTCACCGGCTTGTTGCTCAGTTGGCGCTTCGCGGCGCGCATCTCCGATTCCGTCACCGAGCACGGAGCACATCGCTTGCGGATGGACATCGCGCGCCGAGGCCTCGATCCGCACGGCATGTCGCCGCGGCGTATGCCGGGCGAGGTCTACTCGATTGCAACATCCGACGCGGGTTCGGTGGCCGGATTCACGCACACGCTGAGCACCAAACTTGCGGCCGCCTGCGGAGTGCTGACCGCCGCGATTTCGCTACTGGTGATCTCGGTGCCACTCGGCCTGCTCGTCATCCTCGGCACTCCCCCGGTGCTGGCTCTCATGCAGGTGGTCAGTCGGCCGCTCGAACGCCGAGCCGAAACCGATCAGTGGCAGGGCGCCAAGGCCGGCGCGCTAGCCGCAGATCTACTCTCCGGACTCCGAATCCTCTCCGGAATCGGCGCCGGAGATGCTGCAGCGCAGCGGTATCGGGGAGCCAGCCGGACTTCGTTGGAAGCAACCCTTCGCGCACAGAGATACCAAGCGATGTACTCCGCCGCCAACGTTGCGATCGCCGGCGCTTTCCTCGCCGTCATCGCGTACGTGGGCGGACGGATGGCAGCGTCCGGGAGCATCTCGGTCGGTGAATTCGTTGCCGTGGTTGGTCTGGCACAGTTCCTTCGCGGTCCGTTGATCGACATCATCTACTTCGGCGCCGGCCTGGCACGGGCACGCGCCTCGGCCAACCGCGTCGCAGCACTTCTCGGGACCGGCGAGGCTGTCACTCCCGCGGGTGAACCTGTGTCCCTGAATCACTCCGAGTTCCTGACGCTGCGCGACGTCGTGTTGGCCGGAGCGTCACCAGTCGATCTCGACGTCAAACGCGGCGAGATCATCGGCATCGTCACCGAGAATGCCGCATGGGCGGATGCGTTGGTCGACGCACTGGCGCGTCGAATCGAGCCTTCGAGCGGAACAATTCATCTCGGCGACAACGCCATTCACGAGCTGCACATCGACGAACTTCGCACTCACGTTCTGGCAGCACCGCACGACGCGGCACTGTTCATCGGCACAGTCGGCGACAACATCGACGCCCTCGCACCGATCGGCAGCCGCAACGACGAGGCCATCGCCGCTGCTGCGGCAGATCAAGTGATCTCGGCACTGCCGCTCGGCCTCGCAACCCGAGTCACCGAGCAAGGGAATTCTTTGTCCGGCGGTCAGCGTCAGCGCATCGCGTTGGCGAGGGCACTGGCGAGCGAAGCTCCCGTCCTGGTCCTGCACGATCCCACCACTGCCGTCGACTCCGTCACCGAAGCGCGCATTGCTCGCGGGATCGCCGAGGTACGCGGGGCGCACGCCACAATACTTCTGACCAGCAGCCCCGTGCTGCTCGATATCTGCGATCGGGTGATCGAGCTGTGAACGAACTACTCCCCACCGCAACACCGAAACAGGCGCGGCGCGCGGCACTTCGGTTGATGGGACCCCACCGGATTTCCGCGATCGCAGCAGTCGTCACCCTGACCGCCGCGACCGCGATCGGTCTGCTCACACCGCTGGTCCTCGGCGCCATGGTCGACGCCGTGACCGACGCAGACGGCGACGCTGTCTCTCGCATCGGCACACTGACTCTCGCGTTGGTCGGCATCGCGGTTGCCTCGTCACTTCTCGTCGGAATGAGCAACTACCTACTCGCCGGCGTCGGCGAGCGCGTTGTCGCCGACCTTCGCGAAGAAGTTGTCGTCCGGGTTCTCGACCTTCCGCAGAGCGACGTCGAACGGGCCGGGCGCGGAGATCTCGTCTCCCGCATCACCGGCGACGTGCGGTTGGTGACCCGGGCCGTATCCGAAGCACTTCCGGTTTTTGCCACCGCGGCACTGACCATCGTGTTGACGCTGATCGGATTGGGTAGCCTCGATTGGAGATTCGCCGTCGCCGCGGTGATCGCGGCACCCATCCAGATCCAGGCGCTGCGCTGGTACCTCTCGAGGTCGGCACCGGTCTACCGCGAGGAGCGGGAGGCAGAAGGTGCACGTGCGCAACAGCTCCTGGACTCGCTGAGCAACTCCGACACCGTCGGATCGCTTCGCCTGGCCCAGCCGCATCTCGAACAGATCGAATCTCGATCGATGACGGCCGTCCGGCTGAGCTTGTTGACCACGCGTCTACGCACCAGGTTCTTCGGCCGGCTCAACATCGCGGAGTTCATCGGCCTGTCCGCTGTGCTGATCACCGGCTTCTGGCTGGTGAAGGACGGTCAGATCAGCATCGGTGCCGCCACCGCCGCAGCCCTGTTCTTCCACCGCCTCTTCGATCCGGTGGGCGCGGTTCTCAGCGTGTTCGACGAATTGCAGGAAGGCACAATCGCGTTGGCTCGCCTGGTCGGAGTCACGCTTGCGCCCGTGCCATCTGCACCGACCGATCCGCAGGAACCTGTCGACAGCTCAGCTTCTTTGGAACGCGTCACATTCTCGTACCGAAGCGGCGACGCTCCTGTTCTGCGAGACATCGACATCACCATTCCGGCAGGAACCGTCACCGCACTGGTGGGCGCTACCGGAGCCGGAAAATCTACAGTCGCAAAGCTGATCGCGGGAACCTACGAACCGACCGAAGGCGTCGTGAAGATCGGGACGGTGCCCCGGAACGAACTGCCACCGTCGACATCTCGGAGCGCGGTGGCCCTCGTGACTCAGGAGGTCCACGTCTTCGCCGGCACGTTGGCCGAGGATCTGCGGCTGGCCGACCCGTCGGCAACCGACAACGACATCACCGCGGCGCTCGATACCGTCGGCGCGTCGGATTGGCTGCGGGCTCTCCCGGACGGACTCGAAACCGTGGTCGGAGACGGTGGACACCGGCTGACCGCAACACAGGCACAACAACTTGCGTTGGCAAGAATCGAATTACTGGATCCGCCGCTGCTGATTCTCGACGAGGCGACCGCCGAAGCGGGCAGCGCCGGAGCCAGGGTCCTCGACGATGCCGCTCTCGCTCTGACCCGAGGTCGCACTGCTGTCACAGTGGCACACCGACTCTCACAGGCCGTCGACGCCGATCAGATCCTGGTGATGGACGACGGCCGCGTCGTCGAGCACGGCTCTCACGACGAGTTGGTCAACCTCGGGGGTCGGTATGCGGAGCTGTGGGAAGCGTGGTCCGCTCCGCGGAGTTGACCGCGACGGTTGCACCGAGCACTTCCGCCCGGTGCAACCCAACTCATGCGTGCAGAAGGTACGGCACCGATTCGGGCGCCACACTCCCCTTGTTCATCATGCTGCCGGGTGTGCGGCCGGTGACCCGGCGGAACACCGCGACAAAGGCACTCGGAGTTTCGTATCCGACCCGCCTACTGACAACCGAAACCGGCACTCCAGCAGCTAAATACGTCAATGCTGCGCGGACACGTACCTGTATTCGCCACTGCGCAAAAGTCATTCCAGTGCCCTGCGCGAACACGCGCGTCAGCGTACGGACGCTACCGCCAGCCGTCAGCGCCCATTCGGACAGCGACCGCTGGTCTGCCGGATTGGCGACCAACGCTTCGGCGACGAACAACGCTCGCGGATCGGTCGGCATCGGAACCTCCACCGCAGCAACTTCGAGCGGCTGCAACATGTCGAAGGCCACCCGCTCGGCGCGACTGCGCGCCTCGTCGGGCATGTTCCGCCGATGCATGTGCAGGAGTACCTCACGCAGGAGAGCGCTGACACCGAACAAGCCCGGAACACCCGACGGCGCGGCGTGAGCCTCGGGCCGGAAGTAGGTGCAGAAGAACTCCGTACCCGGACCTGCCTTCACGGCATGCAACGCCCCGGCAGGCAGCCACAGTCCGGCCGAAGGCGGAACCTCCCAGGTGATGCCGTCAGCGACAACCGTGAGCATTCCACCGGAGTTTCCCCAGATCAGCTCATGTTCAGGATGACGATGCGGGGCCCACTGCCGCTGATGAGAGAGCTTCAGAGTCACCGTTGTCATCGAGTAGGGGTGATCGATGGAACGCGGCCCCACGGGCACCGAAATTCTCTCTGCCACAGCTGTCATGAAGACGAGTATAGGACTTTCGTTAGGCATACCTAAATAGGAACCCGAAAATTGTTGACTGTGACCCCAGAGTTACACATACCAGGGTCCCCGATATCGTGACTGCAACTCCCGGCTACGGGTCGGCAACGAGAGGTACATGATGGTTGACGCATCACGAATCCCGGTCATCGTCGGCGTCGGCGATCTGCGCTGGAATCCTGCCGATGGGCACCGCGAACCCCTCGATCTGATTCACGACGCCACCGTCGGCGCGTTGAACGACAGTGGACACGCTGAACTGGGAACACAGATCGATTCCGTGTTCGCGATCAAGACAGTCAGCTGGTCGTACGACGATCTCCCCGGGCTGCTTGCCTCACGATTAGGCGCGACCCCCACGGTCACCTCTACCTCGCCGATCGGTGGCCACTGGCCCGCGGCACTCCTCGATCGGATCGGCGCGGCCATCGCTCGCGGTGAATCCTCGGCTGCTCTGCTCGTGGGCGGCGAATCGCACGCCAGCAGCACCGCGCTGCGAAAGTCCGGAGTCGCCCCCGACTCGATCGGGTGGACAGCCGCGCCCGGTGGGCCTCCCGGATTCGATCCGACCGACCTGGGAAGCCCCGAAATGCAGCGCGCCGGTTTCATCGTGCCGACTCGTGTCTACCCGCTCTTCGAGAACTGTTTCAGTGCTGCCGAGGGCCACGACGCCCGTGAATCGCTCGACTGGTCCGCGCGGATGTACGCCGCGTTCTCGGAACTGGCTTCGAAGAATCCCGCCTCCTGGACGTCGGAGATCCGATCGGCAGACGAGATCGGCACCGTCGGCCCCGGCAATCGGATGGTCTCCGAGCCGTACCCGCTGATGCTCAACGCCATGCCTTTCGTCAATCAGGCTGCGGCCGTTGTCGTCTGCTCGTTGTCGACGGCCCGCGAGTTCGGGATCGATGAAAACAAGCTGGTGTACCTCTGGGGCGGCGCAGGTGCGAGTGATCCGTTGGACATACTCAGCCGCAACAGCTTCGACAGCTCGGCCGCGATGCATGACGCCGTACATCGCACACTCGACGGTGCCGGAGTCGGCGCCGACGCACTCGACATCGTCGATGCCTACAGCTGCTTCCCGATCGTGCCCAAGCTGTTGATCCGCGAACTCGGACTTCCCGATACCGCGATCCCAAGCGTCACCGGAGGACACTCGTTCTTCGGCGGACCGCTCAACAGCTACACCCTGCATTCCGTCGCTGAAGTCACCAGGCGAATTCGCGACGGCGCGAACCTTGCCCTCGTCCACGGCAACGGTGGATTCCTCACCTACCAGCACTGCGTACTGCTGTCGTCCGCCGCTCACGCTGGCGGGTACGTCGGTGATCCCGACGCACGCGCGCTAACTGCGGAGGTTCCGGAACTGATCACTGATTACACGGGCACGGCGGAAATAGTTACGGCCTCTGTCGAATACGGCCGCACCGGGGAGCCTGAGATCGGGTTCGTGATCGCGGCAACGCCGGACGGCGGCCGCGTCGCCGGTCACACCGGTCCCGAGAATGCCGCCGAACTGACCCAGCTTCGCGGTGACAACCCTCCGTCGATCGGGCGAACTGTTCACATCAGCGACGAGAACGGGCGACTTACGCTCACGTTCTGACAGTAGCGTTCTGACAGTAGACAGCCGTCAGCACCGGGGCATGGTGATGCCCCGGTGCTCACGTCTTCAGTTGTCGCGGTTCACGCCGCTGTGGGTGGGCTGTTCCCGCCGATCGGCTGTTGATACGGGTCGATCGACATCGGTGGATAGAACACTGTTTTTCGGTCGGGCCCGATTTCCACCCGCCATTCGGTGTGGTGCATCGTCCGGTGGTGATGACCGCACAACAAGATCAGGTTGTCGAGATCTGTTGGGCCACCATCGTTCCAGTGAACAATATGATGGGCATCGCACCACCCCGATGGTGTCCCGCACCCCGGAAACGCACACCCACCATCACGAACCGCAAGAGCCCGCCGCTGCGGCACCGTCGCCGTTCTCGCTTCCTTACCGCACTCGAGCGGAACACCATTCTCATCCAACAAAATCCGCGTGACCGTGCAATCGCACGCCAACATCCGGGCAGTGTCGATACTGATCGGGCCCACCCAATCCGCCCACGCGAAACCCAGTTCTTCGGTAGACGGCAACAAATCCTTGAGCGCCTGCATATCCGTCATGTCTTTCGCGCTGGCCGTGACCGTGACGTGCGGTTTCACCCCGCCCTCGACCGGACCCAACCCCGCCCGCTCGTACCGGCGCAACAATTCGCAGAACCCATCCGCCCGTCGTAATGCCGGCGTGCGGGCGTCCTTGACGCCGTCCTTCTCCGGCGTCGGCGCCGACAGGCTCGACAACAACGTGATCAACCGGGCCCCGTTCACAGCATCCAGGTCGCCCTTCACGGTCACCCGCCCGTACAAGCCTTTCGAGGCGTAGAACTCGTTACGCTCCGAATCCTCACCCACCGGAACGCCGTCTTCGCGTTTGCCGTACTGCTTCTCGATCCGCCGGATCGCTGCCCGCACCGCATCACAATCGGCGATGTTCTTCGACGCCAACCCCAACAGAATCCCGCGGGCCTTGTCCACATCCGCCAGGGTCATGTTCTTCGGCGGATGCTGAC